>JBEPVM010000028.1:0-22533 GCA_041690995.1 Gammaproteobacteria bacterium
TTTCTACAAAAATTAATAAAAATCAAGTTGTTATGTTAGTGCGATTGCCATGGCTTGATAGGTTAGAGTATTAAATGGAGGTAATAATTTTTTATGATAAAGATGACATATAACACTGTACAATTCAGAAATAAGCAAAGCCCTTTCACCGAATTATTTAGCCTATTGAAGCGATATGAGCTATTACCGCAAGGTAAGCTAACACTGGCTTATCATACGAAAGAGCTTAAGGTGATGAACAAGCACTTAAGGAACGCAAAAACGATTGTGACGCAAGGACTTGAAGATATGTTTAATCTTTTAGGCAATGCAGAGAGTTCCGATGCAACAATCACTCCAACATCCAGCATGTTGTGGACGTTTTTAGGCGCGCTCATGAATTTGAGGGATGCTTTAGATACACTGCAATCTGATGCGTCTTATGTACTTCAACAACGCAAATCAGCGTAATTGTTTTAAACATTGAATCACGATGCCGCAGATAACAGTGGTATCATTCATTTTTACCGTAGGGTACTGGGGATTCAGTGGTTTTAAATAAGTAATTCCGCCATCCATCACATATTGTTTGAAAGTCGCTTTTTTTTGATGAGGTAGCATTGCGATAACATAGTTACCATGCGCTGCTTTTTGAGCGGGGTCAATAATAATGAAATCACCGTCATGAAAAGAATTTTGGTGGTTGGTGGGCGCTTGCATCGCATCACCGATAACGCGTAGTGCGTACCAGTGGGGTTGGTCAGTAAAAAAATGCGGTATCCATTCTTTATTAGCCTTATTTTTTTTATTTTTATCTATTCGTTTTTTTACGCTATCCCAAGAGAGCAGCGGCACGGGATAGTGGATAACTTCCATTTTGGTGGGCAGAGGCAGTGTGGTGCGTGCGGTGGTGGATATGCCATATTGCAACCACGCAGGGTCTGTTTTAAGCGCGCTAGCCAGTTTTTGAAAATGAGCCAAAGGCGGTGATCTTCGCCCACTAAGGTAATGTGTGATAGCGCCACGTGTGATACCTAGTTTATTCGCAAGCGTCTCTTGGGTGATTTGTAACGCTTGCATCCGCTCTTTTAAGCGTGTATTCCATATGTGCATCGTCCTCTTCCTTTTATTTCATTCCATTCAAGCTATTTAAAATAATACATAATGATACATATTGTAACTACTCTTTTCAATGATACAGATAGTATTAATTAATATTGACATTATGTATACAGAATGTATCATTTAAAGGTTAGCTTACTATCACTTAGTTTACTATCACAAGGAGAGTGATGATGCGTGATTATGCAAAAGTACCATCCCAATTTTGGATTTCCGAGAAAGGGCGGCTGATCAAAAAATTAGGGATCGAAGCACGTTTAATTTCAATTTATTTAGTTACAAATTCCCATGCCACGATGATAGGTGTTTATTATTTACCTGTCAGTTTTATCGCACATGAAACAGGTCTCTCCTTAGAAGGGGCTTTCGAGGGGCTTCAAAGCCTGATAAGTATTGGATTTTGTAGTTATGATGATGTCACAGAGTATGTATGGATACATGATACAGCTTTTGATCAAGTCAGTTTTCAATTAACACCAAACGATAATCGAATAAAAGCAGTCAACGAAGCTTATCAGGATTTACCCGAATTGCCTTTCTTACAGGCTTTTTATGAGAAATATCATCATGCGTTTTTCTTGAATGAAGTGCGAAAAAATCGTTATTTTGACGAAGCCCCTTTAAAGCCCCTCTTAAGCCAGGAACAGAAACAGGAGCAGGAACAGGAACAGAAAAAAAAGAAAGATATGTTGGGTAACTCAAAAATTCCTTCTGTTGATTTTTTATCTTCAAGAAAAGAACCTAAAAAAATATCACTTAAATTACAAGCGATAAAAATCCTTAATTTTTTGAATGAAAAAACAGGACGTGCTTATCGCCTAGTGAGTACCAACCTCAAGTTGATCGAGGCGCGACTTCAGTCTGGCGCAACAGAGTGCGATTGTTTTCAAGTCATTGCCAAAAAAACACGAGAATGGAAAGGGAATGCAAAAATGGCGGAATATCTACGCCCTGCGACTCTTTTCAATGCGACTAAGTTTGAGCAGTACATGGGTGAATTGGTTTTATCGCCCGAAGAAGGAGAAACGCATGAAGCAAATTAATTGCCAAGAATGTTACAAGCCCTTGAGCCCCAACGCCACACGGTGTACCTGTGGCTGGCGTGGTAAGACAGCACACCCCGTAGTAGATCACCGATGCCACTACCAGAGCAATGACGAGCGTTGCCCTCTTCTCGGCACGATCTGCCCTCATCCTTATGGCAATACGCCGTGGTACTGCCGAGGTCACTGGAGCAGCCGAGGTAATCCAAAATTAGGCGAGGAAGTCCTACGAGATGCACAGAAAAATTATCAAACTATTTTAGTGCCTCCACGTGACTGGCGATCCATTTTATTACCAAAGAGGCAATCATGATCACAGTAGAAAAAATTATTACGGATGAGTACATCGGAGAACGCTTGCGTGAATGGGGCGAGTGGTTTTCAAGAGATTTTACTCAGCACATTGGATTTCCACGCTTGAATAACTTAGCCAGAATAAGAGAGCAGGGCGGGCAAATTATCAAAGCCACAGGACAAAAACCCTTGCCGACTAATACAAAAGCTGAAGAGATGGAAAGTATTTTGATGACGCTAAATGAAAATCAACCTGCGCTCGCCTATATCTTAATGATGACGTATCTCTACCCTGATAAGTATATAGGGGTGATAGAGAAAGAATTAGGCTGCAAAAAATCCCATTACTACACACAGCGTAATTTAGTGTTTGCGTGGGTCAAAGGATATTTAGTTGCGAAGATGCAGAGCAAATTAAAAAAAATAAAAAGGAGGGTTAGAATGAATGTAGAAATGACAGCCGGCTAATTTAGCTGCTATTTTTTTCAAATAATAGCAAAGGATAAAAGCTGTTACCATTTGCTATAACGTCCAAAATTTATCATTTCGCCAGTCTGCTTTAAAGCCCATAGCAGTACCAGGATAGGATTCATATTTTTCAAATAAGACCCTTAATTCTTTTTTCCAATTGAATTGTGGCGCAACTTCTTTTAACAACTCCGAAATGATATAGATGACCGCAATAAATTTTCTATTTAATTTGGTAAGTTCTAAATGATTCGGCGCATGTTTGGGTATGATCGGTGCTGTCACAAGCCAACGGTTCCATAATCTTGCATGGTGAGCACATAAATTTCTAACATACACCAATGTTTCAAGCCAAGAGTCCATTAGCGTTGGCGCGCGTTTAAACATTCGGCATATTTTCTTTTTATGAAAAACTTGTTTGAGATTAGAAAATAGTTTTGAACAACTTCCAAAAGAAAGTGTTTCCATTATCATCCAGACAGGCGGGTATTTTAGCGATTTGTATTTAGCATAATAATGCTCAATAAAAACTTCTTGGTGATTATTAATTATTTTTTTAATATTTTTCATTAAATATTGATAGGAGTTCACATTTTTATAATATTTTTTGTTGATATACCAAAAAGGATTTGGCTCGTCTGCCATTTCATTGATGATAGATGCTCTGAATGCAACTTCTATTTTTCCTATCGCATCTATGACAAGTAGTTTAAGTTCTTGGTCAAATTGATATAACTGCCATATTTGTTCAAAAGTAGTACCTGGCTTAAATTGTCTGGGGGATTTATTATCATGCGGTAGCTTAAATGGAAGTAAGTAACCTGATAATCTGTAATATCCGATGACTGAAAGGGCATGAGTAGCCATTTCTCTATCACGCACTATAAGCCTTTGTTGGATGAGAAATTCTAGCTGCTGAGCTATTGTAAGGGATTGTTTGTTAAAGTGTTTTTTCTGCATAAAAATAACCCGCCTTGGTGCGCATTGTGAAGAGGCGTGGCGGGTATGGTTAGAAACAGTATAACCCATCTACGCTCGAAATCAACCGTTTAGCACATTTCGATTCTCTTGTGAGGTAGACTATTTAATTTTTAAAGTTTTTGCTATAGAAATAAAAAATAAAAATAAGATAAATTTTAAAAACCCCCTTAATTTAAAAGCCTTCCCTACCCAGAGAGGTTTTTTTCTTTTTGTCCTTATAGTAAAAAAATTATTATGGATGAGTACTTCGAAGAACGCTGACGTGAATGGAGCGAGTAGTTCTGCCAAGGCATCATTCACCTGAGATTCTCATGCAAAAATATCTTAGCGAGATGAAGGCGGGCAGATCATCAGAACGACAGGCCAGAAACTATTGCCTACCCATATGAAGGCCGAAGACATGGAAAGCATTTTGATGGTGATAGATAAAAATCAACCTGTGCTTACTTATATTTTAACGGTGACGTATTTATATCCTGATGAATACATATTTATGGTAAAGAAGGAATTAGGCTGCGAAAGGTCATATTATTACACGCAGCGTAATTTAGCGTTTGCGTGAGTCAAAGGATATGGGGTTGCAAAGATGCATCGGAAATTAAAGAAAATAACCCCCCTCGCTAGAACGAAGGAGAAAGAATAGCAAAATTTTATTTTGTAGACGACCCAGAATTAGAACCTTTGTTAGTGAGACTAGGTGGGTTGCTGCTAGGTTCTGGAGGTGTTTGTACTGAAGGAAGAGAGGGTGTTGAGTTTTCAAATAATCTTGGACTTGGAGGCGATTTAGTAGCTGGACTCTCGAGTGGCTGTGGATTAGAAGGATCAGGAGCTTGGAGATCTAAATTACTAATATTAAATTCTTCTCCTAATTTTTGTTTTTTCGAAGATGTATCATTTTCTTTGTTTTGCGTGAGCTTTCTTTTTTCTTGTTGATATTTTCTCTTTTCCTCATTTCTAGTAGGTAGGCACTCCATAAATTTTTCTTTTTTATCCTCATCTAATGCATTGAAAAGTTTATAGAGAGCTTGATTGATACATGCAGAAGCGAAAGTCGTTAGATTTCTTTTAATATTTTCAGGAATGGGTTGAAGAAGATATTTGTTTTTAATTCTATCAATGATATCGATTACGGCTTCCATTCTATTGTCCTGTTTTTCGTCTGCCGTTAAATCCTCTAGTGCCTTATCTAGCTGGCCTTGCTGCATATTATTGCCTTGTAATAAGGAAATAATTTTACTTTGAGGGTCTAATCCAGATACAGGAGGGAAAGGAGTATTACCTCGCGCCACAACATTAACTGGTGCAACTGCTGCAACCGATGCAGCTGCTGCAACCGATGCAGCTGCTGGTTGTTGAAGGTGGGGTATAATCACTTTTGGTGTAATTGAGTACGGTGCTGCCAATCTTTCTATCGCCTTTTTATAATTATCAATTTCCCCATAAGCCCGTATTAAATCTGCTTGATGATAGGGAATATTAGTAGATTTTTGGCTATAATGTGCACATCTTTCCCCTATTTCTTTTAATGCAATTAGCTCTTTTGAAATGGTGTACTGTGGTAATTTTAATAATTCCTTAACATGTTCTCTAATGATGACATATAACATACTTTGCGCGTACAAAGCGGATTTTCGTTCTTCCTCACTTCTGGAAGCATCAATAAATATGTTTCCTAATTTTAGATTCTCAATACGTGTTAAGGCAGAATGGATTATAGAGAGCCTGTCCTCTGAGAAGAGCGAGGGTCTTTGAGGGTCCTCATATTGATTTGGCTGTTGTCCATGCTGAATAAGCAGTGGCATGCTTAGCCATTGCTGAGATTTTACTACACCAAGAGCTTGGCTAAAATTAGCCAGCACTTTAAACTCCTCTGTATGGGAGCAAATTACACCTATTAACTGCGATTCATTTATTTTATGCATATTATGGACGAAGGTAGCTCGCAGAAATGGTATATTACTTATTATCTCCATAAGTGCTTTTTTGAAATTCCCCCCGAATGTTAGAGAAAGATTATTATTCGCTATCATATGCTCCAAGGATTGCAAGTCGGTTGGCGATATATTATTGAGGAGGGTTGTTGTGGAAGACGTTCTTGATTCATTTGGAAATAATTTTTGAGAGATCAGTACTATTACATACATCTTTGCGTAAAGCTCAACTTCGTCATTTCCAAAATGATTTAAATTTTCTGCAATTTCTCCTATGTCAAGTAGCGTTCTTTCTATCTCAGAAAAGGTGGATGAATTATTAGATGCAGATGCTGGAGAAAACATATAGGCACTCCTTAGTTAATAATCAAATTATTGTCAGTTCTAATATGAGTATAGTGTATAATTAACACGATGAAAGTTTTTTCAAAAAAACCCATTAACACGTTAATTAATAAAGGTTTATTATTAAAACAATGATTATTTCACTCTAAGTATGTAGTCCAAGTATTTACTTGTAAAGAAAATAATGTATAATCTCTTAACTAAGGCACGATCGAACTCTTTTGCGCTTAGGGCATACAAAATACGTTAAAATATGAGGTAACTTCTATGATCTCTGACAACATCTTAAATCACCTTGTTAATCAAGCTGATAAAATAGCGAACTTAGCTAGTAATTATAAATTAAACGAAATTTCTTTACTTCAACCACAGCATGATGATGAAAGATCAAAATTGTATTTTGTCATATCAAGACACGATAAGTGGATATTGTTTGATGAAACCGCTCAATTTAAGCGCTCTTTATACGACTTATTAGAAGTAGATCTGCACTCAGATGATGTTAACGTAGATGTTAGGGAAGCTTTTACAGAAGAGCATTTTACGGATAGATACGGAAGTTCTTTGACTATTTTTTCGTCTAATGGGGCAGTGCTTCCTGTTGAAAACTCAGAAAGCTCTAATGAAAACAAGAAGAAGTCAAAAAATGTTTATGAAAATAATGAAAGCAAAACCGAGGAAAATCAAGCTCTTAGCGGGCTGGCAGAAATGACTACTCCTAATGGAAGAGTTTCTCGCAAAGGCCTGATTAACTTTATTAACCAAGATTTGGGCTTTACCGACTATATACCGCCTGCTGTATTAGGCTCAGAAGAAGATGGCAATTTATCACAAGCTTCCCGATCAATGCTTAAACATGTTACAGAAGCTGTAGAACAGGAAAGATCCCCTAAAAAAGCTAAGTTACTTTCTTCTTCTGATGCTGCGTTTGGGTCATTTATCAACCAACCGTTATCAGGAGCGCTTTTTGCTAGGAGTGAGAGAGAAATAGGAGGAGTAATGCCTATGAATATGTTATCTCCTGAGCTACAACAATTAGCCGACACTGTGATAAAAGAAATTAAGGCAAACCCTGGATACGCTGATGCTATGCTAGCTGTTATTACAGAAGGGCTTACAGACAAGGATTTAATGCATGGCCAAGAAATCAGAAGAATGGATCAGGTAGCGGCAAATTAGAGTTTAAAAAAATTTAAAAAAACCGCTTGCTTAATTTTCCACACTAATTTAACCTAAATTCACTAGGCTCGCGAGAGCCGCACAGAAAATCTAAAAACTCCTTGAAAAGCCTTCCTCCCCAGAGAAGGCTTTTTTGTTTCTATCTATTTTTCCTTTTTGTCTTTCTTTGTGCCGATTTATTTACATGGAGTGTTTTTTATGAAATCAAGAATCAAGCTTTTATGGGCGCAGTATGGTCGCAAAAATTATCTTATCATATTGGGTATAGCGGGTCTTTTATTAGGAGTCATGCTTCTCTCGTATCACGCATTTTCTAAAAATCAGAGTGCTTCTTTGCAAAATAAACGTAGTGAATTGATTGTTCATGAATTGAATACTATTCAATCGCAATTAGATGTTTTTGCGGGTACGTCTAAAAATCAAAAGTCGCAGTCGGCGCTGTTTGCGATCCAAAATGAATTAGCTGCCTTGCAGCGGTCGATGGTAGCGCTCGTGAAGACGACTGATATGCAGCAGATGTCCAGTCAAATTGCCGCTGTGAAAGATGATGTGGATTCTAAAATGGGGGACATTAAACAAGTCATTTTAAGTCATCCTGTCGGCAAGCAATATTTGACTGTTGAGGCGTTGCCGTTTCGTGTCGTATCTGTCGATAAGATTGCAGGGTTGCCTTATGTCTCGGTGGAGTATGCGAAGCATATTTCGCCTCTTGCAGTGGGCGATGATCTGGCGGGCTGGCGTGTGATGGCGGCGTATTCGGATGCGGGTGCCGCTCAATTCATAAATGATAAAGAACAATATGTGAAGGTGGTGATACAAAATGAGGATGAATAAATTAATAATAATCGGGCAAGGCGCATTGTTTTTACTTTTAGTCTCGACAACGCTATTTGCAGCGAATGATGTGGTGAATACTGTGACTATGAATAGTGTCAGTCAAAATACAGTGGAGACATCGAGTAGAGATCAGGGACTTGTATGGGGCTTAACAGAGTCAGAATGGGCTTATTACCAATCATTGATGCAGGGAGTCAATGGTCATTATTATATGCACCTTACTCCACCTGAAGTATTAGGTATCAATGCAAAAACGCCTCAAGATATTAAATACTTTGCGGAATTAGCGGCAAAACAAGAACACGATAAAATTGAAAAAGAATTACGCTTTAATGCAGCATTTTATGCCGCGGCTCAGCGACTCTATGCGAATGAACCGATGATTAAACCGTTTGATTTGACCCCGTATACGCCTATTCATTGACATGACAACAGAACAAACATCTTTCAACCGCCCTCAAAAGCGGTACAGCACTTTTATTGGCTTGATAGTGCGTACGTTAGTGAATTTGTTTTTATTAAGTATCATCGCATGGATTTTTTTATTTATCGGGTTAGGGGTGAGAATGATTCATTCGGGCATTGCAGTCACTGCAACGACTCTGTTTTCTTTATTTCTAAAAACCAGTGATGTGATTGCAGACCGTCTCAGTATTTTCATTTCAAGTCTGCCTTTAGGGGGAACAGTATTGTTTGTGATGATGGTTGATGGCTTAGTGCAGCGCGATATTCGTAAATTTCAAGCAGCGCGTGAAAGTACATTTTTATTTCATCGACTGTCTTTGCTGACACGTCATCTATTTTATGGATTGTTCTTGATATATATGAGTTTGCCTTGGCAAGTTCAATCACACACTTTCATTTTAATCATGATAGTGATGGTGAGTGGATTGCTGATGCTTCTCATTAAACACTATAAAAAATACGTCTGAAAGGCACTTTATGATAACGCTGGACTCTGCATTCATAGCGTCATCGGGTGTGACGGCAACACATCTCAGTCTTGTTATTCGAAGTATTCTGTGCAGCTTGTTTTTAGTGTGGTCTGCGTGGAATGTGTACGGTCATCTTAAATTAATCGAAATGCAGTCGATGGACATACATGATTTTCCTATTGCGCTACTCCGCATCTTACTTTTGTGTGCGTGGATCGTACTGTTAATTTTTTTGAGTTAAGTCATCAATCAAGAGGGGTTTAAATGAAAAATTTTATTGTCAAATGGGCGAGATTTTTTGGGGTATGCGGATTCATACTGTTTTCATGTCGTTCGTGGGCAGCGTTACCAACACCGCCTGTCAGTGACATGGCAACGGGTACGAAAGATTGGATTGATGTAGGTGGTGGTCTTATCAATAAAGTATTAAGCCTGGGGTGTATTGCCATGGGTGCGGCTTTATTGGTGGGGGTCGCGGCAGGGATTTTGAAATCGTATCATACGGCCCAAGAAAGGCAGGATTTAGGGCATTTTTTTAAAATGTTAGTGGTGGGTTTGTTAGCGGCTGCCGTTGGGATTGGGCTGGTGTATGCGGGTTATCAAATTGTCGGCGTGACAACATCGAGCGCGTGAACACAGATGCTGTTACATGACATCAATCACAAAATGCCAATTTATAAAGAGTGTACGTTGGGTGAAATGCTAGGCGTGGGCGCAATGGTCTTTATTGTTGAGATGATTGTTCTTTCGATGGTGACTTGGTTACTGTTTGGGTATGCCTCTATTGGTGTGGCACTGACATTTATTTCTTTTTTTCACCTCACAAAAACTGTGCTGAGCCAGTTACAAAAAATGAAATACGGTAAACCGTATGGGCATTACCAGCAATGGCTTGTTAAAAAAGCTGCAGACTATGGGTTAATTCGATCCTTGTATCTCACTCGCTGTGGCAAATGGTCAATCGTTAGAAGGGAGGCCGAAAAGTATGAATGATATGAAAGAGATAAAAAATAGGAAAGAAAAAAAACGGTATCACGGCTGGATCGCGAATGCGTGGCGCAGAGAAGAGGCGGACGCGGAAATGATTCGCGTACAAAAAATGATTATTTTACTTTTATTTATTTTATGTGCTGTGCTGAGTGTCGGCTGGATGACATCGCCTTCGCGGTTGACGGTGTATATACCGCCTGATATTCAAAATGGCGCGACCGTCAAGGCGGGTACTGTGCCTTTGCCGCTGATTTATAGTTTTGCGTATGAAGTATGGCAAGAACTGAATTATTGGCCTATGGAGGGTGAAAGTGATTATCAAAAAAATATCGCAACTTACACGCCTTATTTGACGATGCAGTTTAAATCAGAATTATTAGAAGACTATGCGGCATTAAAATCTTCAGGGCAATTACAGCGTATTCGTTATTTACAAGGCTTGAATGGTGTAGCGTATGAGGGAGCGAGTATCAAGCAATTGAGTAGTCATACGTGGGAGGTGGATTTAACGATGCGCCTCACAGAATATAAAAATAATCAATCTGTCAAAGATGTTGAGATTATTTATCCTTTAAAAGTGATACAGACGTCTATTTCGCCGAGTCATAATCCCTATGGATTAGAAATTGCGGGCTTTTTATCTGAACCTAAACGTACAACGACTTATATTTAAGGAGAGCGGATGAAATTATTGTGGAGTACTCTGCTGTTTTTAGGTTGCATGTCATTGACTTATGCAGAGATTAGAACAGAAGAGACCAGTACAGTCGATTTAATGCGTTTTGCCTTTCAATCCTTGTATGCACCTCTGCGTTTAGTAGAGGCTACTTCGCCTTATACAAAAGCGCCGATACACACAGAGTTGTTCGTTTCGCATTTAATTGTGGGCGATAAAGTGGTAGCACATCCTATCGAATCCTGGAAGGCAGGCGGGCGCTATGTAACAGCCATTGCATTGCAGAATAAACAGCCGTATCCGATTTTTATTGATAGGAGAAAAGATATTTGCGGCGCTTGGCAAGCGGCAATCCTCTATCCACGTACGACACTGATGCGCCATGGCGAATCGATCAACAATTCAACGATACTCTTTTTAGTCTCGTCACAATCGTTTAGCGAAACGATAGGGGTATGTCATGGCGATGCATAATACGAATCGAATTTTAAAATATGCGGTACCAGGGATTATTTTTATTGTTTTTTTATTATTCTTAATCAAAGCCTGTCATCATTCAGAACCTCTTCATCCCAAAATAGTATCGCATACATTAAATACCGCCGCACACGATAGCGCGGCTGAGTCATTAGATACACTGACGGCTGAATTAGCAGAGACGCGCGAGCAGATTAAAGAAGTCGCTAAAACCAATGCAACGCTTAACCATGAGAATACGGATTTAAGGAATCAAGTCACGAGCAAAAAAGAACCCATTACGCAGACGTTCAGCGATGAATTAGAGACATTGAAAACGCAAGTGCAAACCTTTCTGGCTCACACGCCTTTAACGCCGATGGCGAATGTCACTAAAATAACAGATGATGGAGCGTCTTCGGCTGCATTCCCGGATAAAACTACAATGCAAAAAAATGAAATGATTCAAAAGACTCTACCCGAACCATCACTCAAACCGCATCCTTATTATACAATTCCTGCCAATGGAACCTCTGTGAAAGACCACTTAATGACTGCATTGGTCGGGCGTATTCCCGTAAAGGGTGTTGTGACCGATCCTTATCCTTTTAAGATCGTTATTTCCGATGACAATCTGGCGGCGAATGGATTGCGTATTCCGCATTTAATGCAAATGATTGTTAGTGGGTATTGTGAAGGCGATTTGAATTTAGTGAGTGTGCGAGGGTGGATCACGTCTCTGACGTTTGTGTTTGAAGATGGCACGATTTCAACGACCACTTCAAATGACAATGACATTGGTAATTTTACAAAAGCGAATAGCTTAGGGTATCTCTCCGATGCGTATGGTAACCCTTTTATTCGTGGGAGACTCATTAGCAATGCACCTGCGTATCTCGCGGGTAATGTGGCATTGAGTGCTGCAACAGGAGCAGCTAGTGCGTATGCGGCTGCACAAACCACTAGCCACGAGTCTTTATTAGGCAATACAGCGACTTCGATCACAGGTTCAGAAGGTCAATTTTTAAAAGGACAAGCTGTCGCGAATGCGACCCAAGAAGCGCGAGCGTGGTGGCATGATCGAGAAGAACAATCGTTTGATGCGATTTACGTGGCACCTCTGGATGATCAATCCCATTTTGTTGAAATAGCTGTGAATTTCGCGAAAGAAATTCATATTGATTATGACCCTCAAGGAAGGAAATTAAACTATGCACATGATACTGACTCGTCTGTTCGTTCTACTCTGGATTAGCTCGCTCACGGCTTGTAGCAGTTTTTCAGGCAATGTCGTGCCTAACAAGGGGCTGACCATGGAGCAAGTGTATGACAGCCATGAGAGCGTGGATAACAATGCTTCTCGCCTGCCACCGGTGCCTGCAAATGCTGTATCGCGTGAATTTAAAAAGTTACCGAACCCTGAATTAACGATGTATGTGTATCCACATGTGGCAGGCAAAGAACAATTACCTATTCCAGGGTATGAAACCGTATTTAGTGCGTACACAGAAACGCATTATGCCCTGCCGAATGAAATCATAAGAGATTACGCCATTGAACTTTATTAACGATACAATCACTCTAAAAAATAAAAAGAATAAAAAAAAGGCGGTGACAGAAGAGAGAATGGCGCGTGCTTATGAAACGCTGCCTACCTTGGCAGACTATCTGCCATGGCGAGATTATAATGAATTGCACCATTGTTTTTTATTGGAAGACAATAAAAGTCTTGGCGTATGTTTTAAAATCACGCCTATCCCGTGCGAAGCGCGACCTGAAAAAATGCTGGAAGAAATTTCTCACTCCATCAGTGAGGCGATTAAAAATAGTATTCCGTTTGAAAAAGAAAACCCCTGGGTATTGCAAGTGTATGTGAGTAAAGAGCCAGAGTTAAAAGATTTTTTTAAGGAAGTGGAAGATTATTTTCATGAGAAAAAATCAAAACAATCAAAAGAAGCAAAAAAAGAAAAAGAAGAAAAACAAAAACACGTTCTATTTCGTCATGATTATTTGAAAACACTTCGCGAACATCTGGAGTATGTGACCCGTCCTCGAGGTATTTTCCATGACACGCAAGTGACGAACATTCCTTTTCGGGGTGGATTCATGCATGTCTATGCCGTGCTGTATCGCCGTCAGCGGCTTAAACAATCTAAGAAAATGTCAAAAATAAAAAAAAGCACACAGTTACATGAAATCGTGCGTATCGCACGTAAATTCGCCGCGCAATTACGTGCGTGTGGCATGAGAGTCAAACAGATGGATGGAAAACAATTTTATGAATGGATGGCGCGGTGGTTTAACCCAAAACACAAAAATGGTTTTTTTTATCCTGATGAAACTCAAAAATCAATGACTTATGATTTCGCCGAGCAACTTTTTTATCATACACCTGAATCTTTTACAGAGGGTTGGCTATTCGATGGATTACCTCACAAAGTGCTGACGATACAGCAAATGACCAGCCACCCTGTCATCGGTCATCTGTCAGCCGAACGGAAACGCGTTGTTGATGATAAAGTATTTAACTTGGTAGACCATTTGCCTGAAGGCAGCGTGTTTGTCATAACGGTCGTGTTACAAGCACCGAGTGAGGCGGCGTTGCACCTTAAAACTATTTTTGACTCAGCTGTAGGGCATCATGCGTTGGCTGAAAAAGTCAAACAAGAAGTGCTTTTTGCTGAAAAGTCTATTGCAAATGGCGATGCATTGTTTCCTGTCGTCATGGCGGTGTATCTAAAAGGCGAGACATTCTCTGATCTCGAAGATAAAGAAGCCAGCGCGGAAGTATTGTTGAATAGCAATGGGTTTAAAGTGATTACGCAGAATGAATTATTTCCGATAGATGCGTACTTGCGTTATTTACCGATGTGTTATGACTTTTATTTCGATCAAAAAAACACTGTGCGATCCCGCTATTTATTACTCAGTGATATTGCAAAACTATTGCCGTTCTATGGTCGTAGCCGTGGTACTGGACACCCTGGGATGATTTTTTTTAATCGAGGCGGTGAGCCATGGACGTATGATGCCATGGTCGATAAATCTAAAAATGCGCATTTGCTGGTTTTAGGTGAAACAGGCACGGGCAAATCGAATTTACTCAATTTTTTAATTGCACATGATTTAGCGCTGTATCACTCACGTTTTTTTATTATTGATGCCGGCGGGTCGTTTGATTTGTTAGGAGATTATTGTGCGTCTTTAGGATTACGGGTCAATAAAATTAAAATAGACCCGCAACGCCCTGTGTCATTAAACCCCTTCTCGCAAGGATTGCGTATGATTACGCAATTGGAAGCGCTGGATACGCTTCGCCGTGAATCTTTTTTAAATATGGCGTGTGAAAAGTTACTGCAAGAGCAAAAAGCTAACCATGAAGCTAATCCTCCAATAAGCCAAACAATCGAAGACGATGAACCTCGCGATATTTTAGGTGAGATGGTATTAGCTGCTTTAATGATGATTACAGGGGGTGAAAAAAAAGAAGAAGAGAGTATTCGCCGTAGCGATAGGATGTTGATCATGGATGCGATTATCCAAGCGGCTTATACAGTGCGTGCAGAGGAGCGTCAGCAATTGATAGCAAGTGATATTATAGACAGCTTTGAAAAAATCGCTTTAACGCTGGATGCGACAAGAGATACGGTCAAAATTCATCGCGCGCGTGAGATGGCAGATGCGATGCGTTATTTTACGCAAGACCCTCTTTCAAGCCGATTTTTTAATAGTGTCGGTAATCCCTGGATAGATGCCGATGTCACGATTATTGATTTTGGGTTATTCGCACGGGAAGGCTATGAAGCGCATCGCTCTATTGCTTTCACAAGTTGCATGAATCATATCTTGACGCTTGCAGAAGCGAACCAAAAAAGCCATCGCGCGATTAAAGTCGTATGTGATGAAAATCATCTTTTTACCAGTATTCCTTTACTGGCCGATATTGAAACTCGAGTCGCTAAAATGGGGAGAAAGTTAGGCTTATGGCTTTGGCTTGCAACACAAAATATGAAAGATTTTGCAGATGGCGCACGCCGTATGTTATCGCAAATCGAACTCTGGCTTTGTTTAGCATTGCCACCGGATGAAATCGATCAAATCGAAAGGTTTAAAATCCTGACTACAGAGCAACGCGCGCTTTTATTATCGGCACAAAAAGAAAAAGGCAAATACACCGAAATGGTGGTGCTGAGTACCAAAGAAAAAGGCTTATGTCGCAATATTCCCCCGACACTTTATTTAGCGATGGCGGCAACCGACCAAGATGAAAAATATCAGCGTGCGCGTTTAATGAAAGAAAAGCAATGCAGTGAAATAGAAGCGGTTAAGTATATTGCAAAAAACATGATGACTCAAAAACCGCAGCTCGATAGAGATGATTAAAAAAATTAAAAGGATTCAATTTTTATTCGCCGTATTGATACTCGTAACGACAACAATTGTGAATGCAAAAACCATTACATCAATGGATATAGTCAATTCAACGATCAAAGCTGCACTTAAAAGCGATGGCGGCTGTTTGCATTATCAATTACCCACGCGGTTTTGTGTATGGTTCTCACCCTGGGTTGGACGCAATACTACACCTCTTTTAGACCATTATTTACCTGACGTAGTCGTGATCGTGTATCGAAGCCCCCCCGATAATCCGTGGGTCGAAGTGAATACACTCTTTGATAAACCAAGTCAGATTGTACAGGCGAGGTTTATAAAAAAAATCGGCAGTGGCAATTACAGTTTTTTAGATACGCATGAACAACAAGTGATTTTTAAAGAAGCGGATGTGATAGGAAATCCTGCATTAACGGTTTTACCGAAATACAGTGGTGAAATGTTACTAACAAGCACAGCGATCCCCATGAGACCTTATTTTCAATCTATGTTAGACAGCGCACTCTGGCGCGGGTTCATGCCAGAGGCCTTGCTTGAAGAAACAGCATCTGTTGCATTAGGTGCGATTCATCACATCGGGTCAGGGTTGACTGATTGGGGCGGTGTGTATCCGCACGAAGGCACGGTGATGGGAAACAATGATGCCAAAGCGTCTATGGTGATTGCGGCACGTGCCACAGATTTGCTGACGAATAATAGTAGTTATGGCCATGTTCATCAAGCTTTCAAGAATATATGTGGAGCGCACTGCAAAGCCGCGCCCATCACAGAAAATAACAACGACATATTGTTTCAATTGATTTATCCGATTGAAAAAACAAATTGTGTGCCTTTAGGTACCGATGATTCGTATGACGAACGCATGTTAAACGATCAAGGGGTTTATGTATGGGTCGTTTGGCGGCGTTATCAAGGTTGTGCTAATGGTGACGGTACTTTTATGGGGGTAATGCCATGATCAAAAAAATCCTGTTTTATTTTTTACTGTGTTTCTATACGACCACATCCCTTGCCACCATTATTCCCATCGGCAATGATAATAATACACTTTATTATAAAATTGGCGGCAGTGACGGGTTTTCTTTGCCAGCGACCTCCAACACAGACACGATCCATTTAGACACGAGTACCAATTTAGGGCTGGGTTATAGCTGTAGTGCATTCAATCCTGCGCTTTCAATCAGCAACTCCCTTAACAACTTAAAAGACAGCGCCGAAAATCTGACGCGCGATATTGTGACAAATGCCACAGGCAGTTTAATCATGATGCCTTTGTATGAATTAGCGAAAACCAACCCGACATTATATGCGCTTTTAAATAATCAGTTATTATCAGCGAACCACAAATTGGAACTCTCCACGAAATCCTGTGATACTGTTAAAGAACAAATTAATCGCGGTGAAAACCCCTATCAAGATTGGGGCAAAATTGCTGTGAATGATCAGTGGAAAAAACAACTTTCTTTTGCGGCCATAGGCAATGGCGATATTAATGAAGCTAAGAAAGACATTGACGCACACAGTGGTGATGAGGGTGTTACCTGGACAAGCGGTGGCAAAAGTAGTGATGGTAGTTTACATGCGGGCGGCAAAGGACAGCCACCTGTTTATGTGATAGCCGATACCGTCAAAGCAGGTTATAGTGCGATGCAAAATCAAGCGTTACAAACTAATGAAGCAGACATTGGAAACCTTACACACGATTTCCCAACGTCACAAAGCGCGAGTGACTGGATCACCAGTGTGGTGGGCGATCAAATCATTACGACTTGCAATGAGGATGAATGCAAGAAAAAACAAGGCAGTGTGGTAGGTCATGGCTTATTGCCTCGCGTGATGTCATGTAACCTGGATAACGATAATTGTGTCACAACGATCAGTACGCGCCTAACGGCACTTGTGACAGGCAGTGATACCGAGACGCTTCAAAACCTAGAACGTGTTTCAGCAGGCGGTATCGCGATCAGCCCAGACGTGGTTGCTTCCCTCCGCACCCTGGAACTGTCAGAACAAACGATTATTATCCATAAATTAGCACAAGAAATTGCAGTGCAACGCGTAATTGATAAGGCACTCACTGCAAGAACGATTTTAGCGACAGGCGCACAAGTGCCTGTGATTGCCGCGAATCATCCTGCAGAAGTATTAATCCATCAAGCGATGGCACATTTAGATGAAGAGATACACTCACTGGTTTTTGAAAACCAAATCCGAAAACAGATGATGTCAGAGACTTTATCGCAAGTGTTGGCTTACTCGAATCATCAAGAACGTGTGCTATTACAGACAGCGCCTGTGGCATCCACGTCCCCCTTGATGGAGAGTGGCGCTCGGATCGCAACACCTCTCGTCAAACCCGAAAATACCGAGGTGAAATAATCATGAGCATTGGTGTACAGTCCTATCCTGAACTTTATACCATTATGCTGGGCTGGGATTTATACGGAAAGCTGTGGACTTTACTCACACAGACAGGGATTGCCTATTTGCCCTTCATTGGATTGATCTTAAAAAACATCTTTCAATCTTATACCATGCACGGCCATCACGGGGCAGTCAATGCACTGCGGAGTATGGAGATCCATTTGCTGACTATTTTTTTACTGATTTTTTTTGGAGTCGCACCCCTTGTGCCTTTAGATGCGCACACGGTTTCTTTTACACCGCTTTGCGAGACAAACAAAACCTATTATCCGACAGCGACAGGTACGACGTATGACAAGGCATTTGCAATCCCCACCACAGATGTGCGTGTACCGCTTTGGTGGTACGCTGTGCTGTCTATTTCCGAAGGCATCACGAGTGCAGCGAATACAACAGTGGGTTGTGTACCCGATTTAAGAAAAATGGTGACGGAAGTGAATATGGCGCAAATCACTGATCCTGAATTAAAGCGACAAGTACAAGATTTTGAGACGATGTGCTACGCACCTGCGCGAATGCAATTTTTTAGTGATACCAAAATGAATAATGCAGATGCTATAAAACGTATTCAAGACAATATCAAAGAGTTTGGGGTGGATGATACTGAATGGATGGGATCACATGCATTCAATACCGTGTATTACTCTCACATCCGAGCCACCCGTCCTATTCCAGGGTTTACGTATGACGCAACAAGCGATATTAATGTAGATGCAAATAAACCAACCCCACCTGCTTACGGTATGCCAGTATGTGATACATGGTGGACTGGTCAGACGGGTTTAAAAAATCGCTTATATGACACACTGCCTAAATCATTTGCGGAAGAATTTAAGAGTTATTTAACGGATAAACAATCGAAAGATGATGTCATTAAAAAAATTATTTCGAATGCACCGCGTGGGTATCAAGGTTATGACAATGCCAATGATATGATCGGAGACTGGGGTTATTCGCATTTCGTCTCCTGGGTCGGTACTATCTCCAACCAGTTTGAAGAATACCCCAAGCTGTACGCAGCAGCGCAAGCCGCACCGATTATACAAGCATTGCTGTTATTGCTGGTCTACGCGTTTCTGCCTTTCGCGCTGGTATTCAGTAGTTATAAACCGACAGCGTTTATTACAGGCACGATATTGATTTTTTCGATCGTGTTTTGGTCGTTTATATGGCATTTGGTGAGTTGGGTGGATAAATCATTAATGCAAGCGTTGTATGCAAATTGGTTTGCAAGGCAAGGCGCAGGAGCGACGTTAGCAGATATGATTGTAGGATCATTAACTATCGCAGCGCCATTGTTTTGGTTTTCACTGATGGGGGCGATGGGGGTTGCTATGGGTGATATTGTAGGGTCAATACTCTCAGGGTTAAACAAAATACCCACAAGATCATCGCAGGTGGGTTCTTCAATTGTTACACCTGTAGTCACAGAGGCTGTTGCTACCGTAACAACAGCAATACTTTAGGGAACGTGTATTTTGTATACCGTGCGTAAGGTTTCTAAGTGTTCTTCTTCAACATCATTTTCTTGGGATACTTTTTTCTTAGAACGAGACATTAAAAATAAAATAGCAACAAAAGAATATTTAAAAATACACCTTAGAGTTTTAATTAAAATTAAACAGCATTTTTTGAAATTAATATTATTCATAAATAAACCAAAATAAAATTCGATTGTCACAATAGTATAACAAAAATTAAACTATAAAAAGAGAAATGATATGACTCTGCAAAAACCCCTCGAAGCGCTACTCAGGCCGCCGCTCGAGTGGTTTACGTCTGCATCTAGCTGGGCAGTTGCGTGTATATGGCTCTATTTCCCTGATTATTTTTTATTACCTGATCAGACAATCAAACAGTTTGCTATTGTACTTTTCTTATTTGGCTTCTACCGCTTCAAACAAGGTTATCGCATTTATCGCTATCAAAAAAACTTAAAACGGATGCCGATGTATAAAATGACATCGGATGAATTACCAGTTAGCGATGCAAAATTATTTTTAGGTAAAGGCTTTCTCTGGACAGCCCAACACACACAGCGATTACGTGATCTTGATGTGGGTTATCATTTACATTTTAAATATCCCTCGCGATTAAAGGCTTGGCTAAAACAAAAAGAACTGCACTGGGAAAAGCGGCCATGGCTAAAGTACATTGCTCAGTTTATTAAAATACCCGATGTGGGTGGTGAACCTTGTGTGCATGGTGTAGCTGATCGCGAGGAAGATATTGCAATGAACTTAACAGAACGGGCGAGCCATTTGCTTGTTTTGGGATTGCCAGGGGTGGGTAAAACCCGTTTTGCCGAATTGTTGATTAGCCAAGATATTCGCCATGGTGATGTCGTGATTGTGCTTGATCCTAAAGGCGATGCGGATTTACTGCGTTCTATGGCGAGTGAAGCAAAACGCGCAGGGCGTGAAAAAGATTTTTTGGTGTTTCATTTAGGGTTTCCTGATGTGTCATGCCGTTACAATCCGATAGGCAATTTTACCCGAGTGACAGAAGCCGCTAATCGTATTTCAAATCAGTTGCCAAGCTCAGGCGACTCAGCCCCATTCAAAGCCTTTGGCTGGCAATTTATGAATTCGATTGCGACAGCGTTGATTGCGATGGGTGAAAAACCTGATTACCAAAAAATGCTATTTTATATAACGAAACTCGATGTTTTATTAGAAAAATATTTAGATTTTTGGTTGACACAAATAGAAAGCGCATTAAATGTCTGGGTTGATCATTATATTAAAAAACACACTACTAAACAGAAAATACCAACGCGCTTGAAAGCGTTAACAGCCTATGTGATCGAACATCAACTCACCCAAAATCCTGTGTTTGATGATTTATACCATGCGTGCCGTTACGATAAAGATTATTTCAGTAAGATTACCGCATCACTCGCGCCCTTACTCAAAAAATTGACCACTGATAAATTAGCGACTTTATTATCACCGATTGATATAGAGACAGACGATGAACGACCACAACTCAATTGGCTAGACGTAATCCGCCATAAAAAAATCGTTTATGTCGGCTTAGATGCCTTGACCGATGCCACTGTTGCTGCTGCCGTGGGGAATGCCATGTTTTCAGATCTGGTGTCGGTCGCAGGTCACTTATATAAATTTGGTTTAGATGGACAAGCTACTTTACCGCGCGTGTGTGTGCATTCCGATGAATTCAATGAAATCATTGGCGATGAATTTATTCCTTTACTCAATAAAGCACGCGGCGCAGGGTTTACGATCACGGCATATACTCAAACCTGGTCAGATGTTGAAGCCCGACTAGGCAGTGCGGCCAAAGCAGGGCAAGTCGCAGGCAATATCGGCACTGTCGTGATGTTTCGCTGCAAAGAAGCGGCCACGGTTGAGATGTTACTTAATCAACTACCGACACGACAGTTCCTATTCTTCGCGTGTTACCAGTGTCGAGCGCCCAAGATACACCACTCGGCGCAGATGATACATATTATCAATCCAGCAATGAAGACCGTTTTGCACACAGTGATCAACGCTTGATTGAACAAAACGATGTTTTAAATTTACCAAAAGGGCAAGCGTTTTGCCTTTTGGAAGGTGGCAGGCTTTATAAATTACGCATGCCCCTGCCCATACAGACAGACAATGAAATACCAACAGATATAGCAGCGCTGATTCTAGCGATGCGTTCACACGTTATAAAAAAAATTACTTAGATGAAGAGGTAAGCCTATGCAACCTGAATTATTACTCTATACCCGACTCGCACAATCTTTATTTAAAGGGTCATGGCGACACGGCAAGATGGGGCTTCTGCAATTCGCACATCTCATGGCGACTTTATCAAAAGCCGCTAAAGAAAATAATACGAATGCAAGCGAATTTATTTTAAAAATAGAACACGCATTAGGAGAGACACGTGAAAAATTAAAATTGATTGAAAAAAAACTCACTGATCAATTGACTTCTCTAAGAGGCATCCAAGTTCATACAGCATCGAATGATGAACCTCTCTCTTTCACTTTAAAATTTTCAACACGATTCGGTTTTATGGGCGCTTATTTACTATCGGATACGGATTATATTTTGCGTCAGATCATGATGGTTAAGCGTATGGGATTACCGCTTCCCGAAGAGATGACAGTGAATAAAATAATAAATGATTGTCAAAAAGTATTTGCGATGCCGAGATATTGGCATCCTACGAATACGACTCCACAAACGCCATTGGAAAATGAAAAGAGCATTGAACAACAGATGACTATGATATAGAGCTAAGATTTAGTCTGAGTCGCCATTCTGCACGACCTTAAACAGCAGAATTAAATCAAGAGGGTGTCATGAAAACTTGATCGCCATTGCAAAGTGGTTGACGCCCATCGTACTGACCTCTATTTTCAGAATAGAGTTTTTAAGAACCCTGTCGGGGAAAATTTTTCCCTTCAAGGGCTAATATTTTCTCCGATTTTTTATTTTTGGAGGAAATCTATGTTTAAAAAT
>JBEPVM010000029.1:0-21214 GCA_041690995.1 Gammaproteobacteria bacterium
CTTATTACATTTAAGCGATTATCTGTACCGTTATCACAAAGTGAAACCCTGGGTGTTAATAGATGAATACGATACCCCTATTCAGGCGGGCTACTTAAAAAATTATTATCCCGAAATCATCGAACTGATGCGAAGCTTGTTTGGCGATACGCTTAAAGGCAATGTATATATGCACCGCGCTGTCATTACAGGCATTTTACGGATTGCGAAAGAAAATTTATTTTCAGGTGTGAATAATTTAAAAGTCTATTCTGTTTTAAACATCGCATACTCTGACCATTTTGGTTTTACAGAACCTGAAGTGGATGAAGCGCTTCAGGAAAACAATTTACACCATTTATCGACGGATATTAAAGCCTGGTATAACGGTTACCATATTGGCCACACGCAAATTTATAATCCGTGGTCTATTGCGAATTGTATTCATGAAAAAGGCTTGCTGCAACCGTATTGGTTGAACACCAGTGATAACTCTTTAATTAAGCAAACGATGGCACATGCAGATGCGCTTCTTAAAATAGAATGTGAAAAAATTCTGGAAGGTAAGCCAGTTGAGGCACTCGTTGACGAAAACATCACTTTCGCTGATTTGAATGGCAGTGGTGATAAGTTATGGACCTTATTATTATTCTCAGGGTATTTAACATCCACTCGTACTGAGTTAGCGGGTTTTGAAAAAAGATGTATGTTACAACCACCCAATAAAGAAATCGCATTACTTTATTCTCATGTGATTAGCGCCTGGTTTAAAGAAAGCTTAGGACAACAAAATTATCATTATTTATTAAAAAGTTTAATCACGGGCGATGTACAGGAATTTTTAGAAATCTTACAGCAATTTTTGTCAGAATCTCTGAGTTATTTTGACGTAAAAGGTAACGCACCTGAAAAATTCTATCATGGATTTGTCATGGGCTTAATGGTGAGTCTTTCAGGAACACATCATATACAATCCAATAAAGAAAGTGGCCGAGGGCGATATGATGTGTTACTTATTCCTAAAGATTTAACGCAGCTCGGCATCATCATAGAATTTAAAGTAGCAAAAAAAGGTATGGATTTACAAGCCGCAGCCAATGAAGCCCTCGAGCAAATTAACCAACGAGGCTATGTGGCTGAACTCACGCAAAAAAATATTAAAAATATACTTAAAATGGGTCTGGCATTTTATGGCAAAGAAGTCGCGCTGGCATCTGAATAAGAAAAAAGGGAGAGTGTGTATTTAGCTGCGTCATTCCCGCGAAAGCTTGTCATTCCCGCGAAGGCGGGAACCCATTTTGACATGTAGCTAAACTGACCTTAGTAAAATAACTTCCACTGACTAAGGCAGGTTTAGTTGAATATCAAAATGGGTTCCCGCCTTCGCGGGAATGACAAGCTTTCGTGGGAATGACGAAGTTAAATGAACATTCTCAATTTAACGTACAAAACTTTCAAAAAGCCCTATTTTTCTTCCTCTTTTGTAGGAGAGTTGTAATTGTCTTCCCCAACGGCTTTTTGTGGTTGCTCTCCGCCAGGGACAGATTTTTTGTAGGGGCGGTGTCTTGAGAAACGCTTATTATGTCTGTGCTTAGCGGGGTGCCGATGGTGCTTGCGTTCTGGTGATGTACTTACTGGTTTATGGATATCCTCAGGGGCCATGCTTGTCTGTTGATCTGTTGTAACAGGCACTTGCTCTTGCATATCTGGAAGAGCAATCACTGTCGGCATCAGTTCCTTATTAACATCCAGCACAGGCGGCGATTGTTGATCCGATGTCGATGCCATCTCTGGGGGTTGCGCTTCCTGTGCGGAGCGGCGATGTTGTTCGGAAGATCTGGCAGTTCTCGATCGATTCCCCTGATCATGACGTGAGCCATGTCTTCTACCGTTTCGTGTACGCTGATGGTCGCGGTAGCGGCCTCGATGTGAATTATTATTTCTTTTTTCTGTTGATGCTGGTTTCTCTTCAACAGGTTCTTCCTCTTCCTTTTTATCAAAAAGATACGTGACAAAGCGTTTAATTAAACCTGTTTGTGATTTTTTATCTTTATCTTGAGTAGATGTTTGTATGGGAGGTGGTGTAGGTTGTTCATCCATAGGCATGCTTTTGATAGCAGGTTTTTGATGAGTCCTTTGTGCTGATTGAGTCGTGGCCGTTGTTTCAATTTCGGGCTTACTGGGCAATTGGTAGCTCGCTAATTTCTCATCACGCTCAGAGCTTCGAATACGTTCTACTTCATATTGCGGTGTTGTGAAATGTGGGTTGGGAACAACCACGACTGTTATTTTCTGACGTGTTTCAATGTCAATAATGGCCTGGCGTTTTTCATTCATGAGAAAAGAAGCAATTTCAACTGGAAGAATGGCTCGTACTTGGGCTGTATTTTCTTTTAAAGCATGTTCTTCAATTAAACGAATAATAGATAAGGCAAGTGATTCAACACCGCGAATCGTGCCTTGCCCTGAACAGCGTGGGCAGATGATATGACTGGAATCCCCTAAAGAAGGCCGTAAACGCTGGCGTGACATTTCTAATAATCCAAAACGTGAAATTCGTCCTACTTGTATGCGAGCTCTGTCCATTTCAAGTGCGTTTCGAATACGCTCTTCTACTTCACGTTGATTCCGCAGTGGTGTCATATCAATAAAATCAATGACAATTAAACCGCCTAAATCGCGTAAGCGTGATTGCTTTGCAATTTCATCCGCTGCTTCTAGGTTCGTTGTGAGTGCTGTTTCTTCTATATCGCCACCCTTCGTGGAGCGAGCAGAATTAATATCAATAGCGACAAGAGCTTCTGTGTGATCAATCACAATAGAGCCGCCGGATGGGAGCCTAACTACGCGTTGAAAAGCGGATTCAATTTGGCTTTCAATTTGGAAATGTGTAAATAAAGGTGTTGGCTCTTGATAAAGTTTAACGCGATGAGTGAAATCTGGGCGAACAAGTTTAATATGGTTGAGTACTTCTTCATAAGTGCCAGGCTCATCAATTAAAACTTCATCTATATCTTTACGCAGATAATCTCGTACGGCGCGAATAACCGCATTGCTTTCTTGATAGATGAGAAAAGGCGCAGGGCGTTCTCGGGCGGCTTGCTGAATGGCTTCCCAATGTCGCAAGAGAATCGCTAAATCCCACTGTAATTCTTCCAGACTGCGACCGCTGCCTGCTGTGCGAACGATAATACCCATCCCTTCGGGTAATTGCAGTGCAGAGAGTTTCTCACGTATTTCCGAGCGTTCCTCGCCTTCAATACGCTGTGAAACTCCCCCCGCTCTTGGGTTATTGGGCATTAAAACCACGAAAGAGCCGGGCAATGAAATAATGGTGGTTAACGCAGCACCTTTTGAACCCCGTTCTTCTTTATCGACCTGGACAATAATCTCTTGTCCTTCTTCTAGTACTTCATCAATAGTAGGGCGCTTTCCACTGCTTTCATCAAATTTGCTACTAAAACAAGAGCGAGCCACTTCTTTTAATGGCAAAAATCCATGGCGGCCTCCCCCAAAATCCACGAAGGCTGCTTCCAGGCTTTTTTCTCTACGAGTGACTGTCCCTTTGTAAATACTGGATTTCGTTTGCTCGTGGGCAGCAGATTCAATGATAAGATCATAAAGCTGTTGTCCGTCCGCAAGCGCAACCCGCAACTCTTCAGTTTTGTGAGTTGCATTAATTAACATTCTTTTCATAGCTGCCTTTTTACTTAAAGGCGCTTTTAGGCTTTTGTAGTGCCCTGGTCGATGGATATATTGTATAGTTCATCAAAATAGCTTTCTTAAAAACTTGGCAACTGGCCATACGTTACAGGGCTCAATCATTCAAAAGATCTGAGCGCGGTTTATATTTTTTACGTATTCGCTAGACTCATGCAAATACATCTAATAATCTTGCCTTATCTTAGGCACAAGCGAATATATCAGTTTTTTTGAGGCGGATCAATCTCATGCAAAAAATCTCAGTACAATATTTATCTATCACGTCAGAGATGGCAGGGCAGCGCATTGATAATTTTTTAATGACCCGATTAAAAGGCGTGCCTAAGACGCATATTTATCGAATTTTGCGGAAAGGAGAAGTACGGGTTAATAAAAAACGTATTAAACCGAGCTATAAGCTTATAGAGGACGATCAAGTTCGTTTACCGCCGTTGCATATCAGTACAGAACCTATCCCGCCTAAACCAGGAAAAACATTGGTGGAGCATCTCGCTAATCGCATTTTATATGAGGATTCTCATTTTTTAATTATTAATAAGCCTTCGGGTATTCCTGTCCATGGGGGTAGTAGCGCTTCGCTGGGGGTCGTGGAGGCGTTGCGTTGTATGTACCCGCAGTCATCACTCGAGTTGGTGCACCGTCTTGATTCCGATACCTCCGGTTGCTTAATTTTAGCTAAAAAACGGAGCGCGTTGCGGGAGTTTCATGAATTATTTCGAGCGAGAAAAATTGAGAAAATCTATTGGGTGTTGACGAAAGGGCATTGGAAAGAATCCCAGTTGAGAGTCGATGTGCCTTTGCTAAAAAATCAACTGAGCAGTGGTGAGCGTATGGTGCGTGTTAAGCCAGATGGAAAACCTTCTTTAACTATTTTTCGTCAAATAGAGAAATTTCATACTACATCGCTGATGGAGGCAACATTAGAAACAGGCCGTACCCATCAAATTCGTGTGCATGCGAGACATCAAGGGCACCCGGTGGGGGGGGATGAAAAATATGGAGATAAGATGTTGAATAAACAGTTACGTGAGCTTGGGTTAACACGCTTGTTTTTACACGCTTATTCTATTGGCTTTAGGTTGCCTAAAACCGGGCAGGTTATTAAGATCACTGCGCCATTAGATACAGAGTTAGAACGATGTTTGAAGGCATTGAGGTATTTATAGTTTGACAGTATTCCAAGTCCAGCATAAAATCGCGCGCTATTAGGAAAAATTTTAGAGGAATGAGCCATGGCTGTTGCAAAAAGTCGAAAGTCCCGTTCACGCCGTAATATGCGCCGCAATGCGAATTCTGCATTAGCCGCTCCTGCGTTGTCCATGGATGTCAGAACAGGTGAAACACATCGTCGTCATCACGTGAGTCCAGAAGGATATTATAAGGGTCGGGAAGTGATTGCGCGCAATCATACTGTTCGCGAAGCACAAGACGAAGAGTAATTCATTTGAAAATCATTACCCTCGCAGTGGACGCTATGGGAGGAGATCACGGGTCTTCTGTGACCGTGCCTGCTGCTTTGGTAGCGTTAGCCAAACATCCTGCGCTGCATCTCATTTTAGTGGGTGACCAAGAGCTTATCCAACAAGAACTGAGTGCGCGGCAGGCGCAAAATCATTCAAGATTAACAATTTGTCATACATCACAACGAGTGGAGATGGATGAAGCACCCGCCATTGCGTTACGTACGAAGAAAGATTCATCCATGCGAGTTGCGATTAATTTAGTGAAAGAAGGCAAAGCAGAAGCCTGTGTGAGTGCTGGAAATACAGGGGCTTTGATGGCAACGGCGCGATTTGTTCTAAAAACATTACCAGGTATTGATCGCCCCGCGATTATTTCAACTTTCCCTACGCGAGTCGGTACTAAAAACATGCGAATGTTGGATTTAGGCGCCAATGTCGATTGCACTGCTGATCATTTATTTCAATTTGCTGTGATGGGTTCGGTGCTTGCCTCTGCAGTCGATAATATTCCTAACCCAACTGTATGCCTGTTAAATATTGGCGAAGAAGCTATCAAAGGCAATGAACAAGTGAAAGCGACGGCGGCGCTTTTAGCGAATGCGACTGCTATTAACTATATGGGCTTCATTGAAGCCAATAAAATTTATGATGGCAAGGCAGATATCATTGTGTGTGATGGTTTTGCTGGGAATATCGCGTTAAAAACTACCGAAGGCGTTGCAAGTTTTATTAAACAACTTATTAAAGAAGCTTTTTATAAGAACTTATTTTCCAAGTTTATTGCGCTGCTTGCTTTGCCTGTGATTAAATCATTGACGAAACGTATTGATCCTGATCGTTATAATGGCGCTAGCTTTATTGGCTTGAAGGGGATTGTTGTTAAAAGTCATGGGAGCGCGAAGATACAAGCATTTGCCTGTGCGATTGAGGAAGCGATTGTGCAAGTTGAAAAAGATGTGACTGAACTGATTAACAGACGAGTCGAGGCACTCTTGAAATTTTATAAAAGTTAATAGTATGAATTATTCAAAAATAATAGGAACAGGTGGTTATCTCCCTAAAAAAGTTCTAACGAATTTTGATTTAGAAAAAATGCTTGATACTTCCCACGATTGGATCGTAAAACGTACTGGCATACATCAACGGCATATTGCAGCATCTGATGAGACAGCGCTCAGCATGGCTGAAATGGCAGCGCTTGCTGCCATGTCCAGAGCAGGGATTACAGCGACTGACATTGGTTTAATTATTATAGCAACAACAACGCCTGATAAAACATTTCCGAGTACTGCTTGTTTGTTGCAGCAGCGTTTAAACATTGCGGGATGCCCTGCATTTGATTTGAATTCAGTCGCGTGTACTGGTTTTGTTTATGCGATAAGTATTGCTGATCAATTTATTCGTCAAGGTAAGGTGAATAATGCGTTGGTGATTGGCAGTGAAGTCATGACGAGAGTTGTTGATTGGAATGACAGAAGTGTAGCTGTTTTGTTTGGGGATGGCGCGGGTGCTGTTATTTTAGGTAAAAGTCAAGAGCCTGGTATCCTATCAACACACTTACATGCAGACGGTACACATAAAGATATATTATCGCTAGATACCCCACCGGGGTATATGCAAATGAAAGGTAATCAATTATTTAAACTGGCAGTTAATATGTTAGATGATTTATTTGATGAAACATTAGCCGCAAATCAATTACAAAAATCAGATATTGATTGGTTGGTGCCGCATCAAGCGAATATTCGTATTATTGAAGCGATGGCGAAAAAATTAGATTTATCCATGGAACGAGTGATTATTACATTGGATAAACAAGGCAACACCTCTGCTGCCTCTATTCCTCTTGCATTGGATCAGGCGATTCGTGATGAACGTATTAAGCGTGGCGATACTTTGTTGCTTGAAGGAATCGGTGGCGGATTGACGTGGGGTTCGGCTCTTATAAAATACTAAAATATTAAGAGGAATAGAGATGAAAGCATTCGCTGTAGTTTTTCCAGGACAAGGTTCACAAACAGTCGGTATGCTCGCTGACATTGCGCGTGAATTTTCTGAAATTGAAGCGACTTACGCCGAAGCATCCACTGTGCTGGGTTATGATTTATGGAAATTAGTGCAGCAAGGGCCTGCCGAGATAGTAGATCAAACTGTTTATACACAGCCTGCATTACTTGCAGGTTCTTATGCTATATGGCGCATACTCATGGCCAATAACAAAAATCATCCCGCGTTATTGGCGGGACACAGTGTGGGTGAATATGCGGCATTAGTTTGCGCTCAAGCATTGCAGTTTTCAGATGCAGTGCGGCTTGTTGCGGCTCGCGGCCAGATGATGACAGATGCGATGCCTGCGGGGCAGGGTGCCTTGGCTGCGATTGTTGGATTGGATGATGCTGTTGTACAAACGATTTGTGAAAAATCCATTCTAACGGATGAAGTATTAACCCCTGCTAATTTTAATAGCCCAGGGCAAGTCGTTATCGCAGGTCATAAAATAGCTGTTGAGCGTGCCATGATTTTGGCCAAAACAGCAGGCGCACGCTTGGTAAAACTATTGCCTGTGAGCGTGCCTTCGCATTGTGCATTGATGAAACCTGCTGCGGAAAGATTAAAAGAAATCATAGCGACTATTCCTATTCAAGCACCTGTGTTTCCAGTGATCAATAATGTCGATGTTGAATTCTATAAAGACGCTGATATGATTCGTGATGGACTTGTACGACAGTTGTTTATGCCTGTCCGTTGGGTTGAAATAATCAAAAAATTTGCAGATAACGGCATTGAATCTATTGTAGAATGTGGGCCGGGTAAAGTTTTAACGGGTTTAAACAAACGGATAGTTCCTGACATAGACTTAATGAATACTTCAGATCTTGAGAATTTACAGCTTGCGGTACAAGGAGTTAATTAGATGCCTCATCAAGGTAAAATTGCATTGGTTACAGGCGCAAGCCGTGGAATAGGATTGGCGATTGCGCTTCAGTTAGGTCGTGAAGGCGCTATTGTCATCGGGACAGCAACCACAATAGAGGGCGCGAATAAAATCCAAGATTCTTTTACGGAAGCCAATATAAAAGGCAGTGGCGTTGTATTGAATGTTGCAGAACAAGCCTCTATTGAAGCGTTCACAACAGTTTTAAAACAACAAGAGTCAATGCCTGCCATTTTAGTGAATAATGCTGCTATTACAAAAGATAATTTATTTTTACGAATGAAAGAAGAAGAATGGGATGCGGTGATTGAAACCAATTTAAATTCAATTTATCGTATGACCAAAGTCTGTTTACGCGATATGTTAAAAATGCGTTGGGGTAGGATTATTAATATCAGTTCAGTTGTGGGTTCAACAGGGAATGCGGGCCAAGTCAATTATGCGGCGGCGAAAGCAGGATTGATTGGATTCACCAAAGCATTAGCGCAAGAAGTCGGCTCGCGGAATATTACAGTAAATGCAGTTGCCCCTGGGTTTATTGATACAGACATGACGCGCAATCTTGCTGAAGATCATCGGAATAACTTATTGAAACATATCCCTCTACAGCGTTTAGGGCAGGCAGATGAAGTGGCCATGGCGGTTGCATTTCTTGCTTCAGATAAAGCAAGTTATATTACTGGACAGACTTTGCACGTGAATGGTGGGATGTACATGGCTTAGAGCCAGCGATTTTCTATGAATCTCGTGTGATGGGCATATAAACAGCAAATTCAACTTGCAACTTATGGTTTTTTACATAAACTACAACTACGATGCACGGGTGGTCGTTATTTTTTATTGATTAAGGAGAGAAGAGTTATATGAGTACAATAGAGCAACGAGTCAAAAAAATTGTGATTGAACAGCTCGGCGTCAAAGAAGAAGAGGTGACTAATGATGCTTCTTTTGTAGATGATTTAGGAGCGGATTCATTAGATACAGTTGAGTTAGTCATGGCGTTGGAAGAAGAATTTGAAACTGAAATCCCAGATGAAGATGCTGAAAAAATAACAACTATTAAACAAGCCGTTGAATATATTAACGCGCATTTAAAAGAACATAGTCAAGAATAAGCTGAAGAGGGATAAACGAGAATGTTCATTTAATTGTGTCATTCCCGCGAAGGCGGGAGCCCATTGTGCCGTGTAGCTAAACTGACTTTAGTAAAAAATTTCCATTGACTAAGACAGTTTTAGCTGCAGGTCAAAATGGGTTTCCGCCTTCGCGGGAATGACACAATTAAATGAACATTCTCTCGGAAAAGAAATAAACATTCACGAGGTTTTCAAACATGCGGAAAAAATTGCGAAGAGGAGCCTGGTTTTGAATAAAAAACGCGTGGTGGTGACTGGCTTAGGGATGGTTACTCCATTAGGTCTCACTGTGGAAAATACCTGGAATGCTATTTTAGCAGGAAAGAACGGTGTGCATCGGATTGATCAATTTGACCCATCCAATATCAGTTGTCATATCTGTAGCAGCGTCAAAGGGTTCGATCCACTGGTCTACATGTCTGAAAAAGACGCGCGTAAACGTGATATTTTTATTCAATATGGTATTGCTGCGGGTGTGCAAGCCATTAAAGACGCAGGCTTGGAAGTCACTGAAAATAATGCACATCGTATTGGCCTTGCGATAGGTTCAGGTATTGGTGGTTTGCCGATGATTGAAAAATCACATGGCGTTTTGCTGGAAGCCGGCCCTCGTCGTATTTCTCCTTTTTTTATTCCTGCAGCGCTTATTAACATGATCGCAGGTAATCTTTCTATTATGTATGGCATGCGGGGGCCTAATATTTCGGTTGTTTCTGCATGTACAACCGGTACTCACAATATTGGTCTTGCTGCGCGTGCTATTGCTTATGGTGATGCCGATGTCATGGTGGCGGGTGGTTCTGAAATGGCAACCACTCCACTAGGTGTCAGTGGTTTTGCTGCTTTACGTGCTCTTTCAACACGCAATGATGAGCCTCAAAAAGCCAGTCGTCCTTGGGACAGAGATCGTGATGGATTTGTGTTAGGAGATGGGGCGGGTATTCTCATATTGGAAAGTATGGAACATGCTAAAAAACGTGGCGCGAAAATTTATGCGGAGCTGGCAGGATTTGGTATGAGTGCGGATGCCACTCATATAACATCGCCACATTCAGAAGGTTTAGGTGCGGCACTTGCAACGGATAGTGCATTAGCGGATGCGGGTATGACACCTGACAATGTGGACTATATTAATGCGCATGCCACTTCAACACCTGTCGGTGATGAATTAGAAGTAGTAGCGATAAAACGGAGTTTTGGTGATCATGCTTATAAACTTGCTGTGAGTTCTACCAAATCCATGACGGGGCATTTATTAGGTGCGGCAGGTGCGGTGGAAGCGGCATTTACAGTGTTAGCGATTCGTGATCAAGTAGCCCCTCCGACCATTAATTTAGACAATCCTTCTGATAATTGCGATTTGAATTTTGTACCGCATCAAGCCCAGCCTAGACAAATTCGTGCCGCATTATCTAATTCATTTGGTTTTGGCGGAACAAACGGCACACTTTTATTTCGTCGGTTTGATGGCTCATGACAAAGCAGCGCCTTGCGTTGTCTGTTTTTTTTATATTACTCATGATTGTTTTCATAGAAGCATTTCGATCTTTATTTTCACCCCTTATTTTAGATGAGCAAGGCTATCAATATACAGTTCATCCTGGTGAAAAAATCCAATCGGTTATAGATGATTTATATTTTAAAAATATTATCAAAAACCGCTTATTTTTTCACGTATTAGTCAAGTTACGCGGGGGGGGATATGATCTTAAAGCGGGTGAATATCTTTTTCTTAAAGGGGCGAATGCTTACCAAATCCTTACACAAATGCTGACGGGCAGTGGGTTAGTCTATCATGAATTTAGTATTATTCCAGGTTGGAATATGAGGCAATTGCGCGCTGCTTTATTGAAAGAAAGGCATTTCAAGCACACTTCAAAAAATTTCAGTGATTCAGCTTTAATGAATTATTTAGGACAACCTGGCGTATCACCCGAAGGTCAGTTTTATCCTGATACCTATTATTTCGCAAGTGGAACGGATGATCTTTTATTATTAAAGCGTGCTTTTAAAGCAATGCAAGCGAAGCTTGCGATTGCATGGGCAAACCATGATTTAGATTTACCTTTAAAAAATAGTTATGAAGCGCTGATTGTGGCTTCCATGGTGGAGAAAGAAACAGAATTTGACAATGAGCGTCCGAGGATTGTAGGTGTTATTATCAATCGGTTGCATAAAAATATGCGACTGCAAATTGATCCGACTGTAATTTATGGGCTAGGCACACGATTTAATGGCACTATCTATAAAGAAAATTTACGGGAAGATACGCCTTATAATACTTATACACGTTTAGGATTGCCCCCCACCCCCATCTCAATGCCGAGTGCAGAATCAATCATGGCTGCGGTGCACCCCCAACATCATGATTATTTATTTTTTGTGGCACGCCGAGGGAAAGATGGCCCGCATCAATTTTCCAAAACATTGGCTGAGCATAATATTGCAGTGGCCATATCCAAAAAATTACGCGGACAATTTTTTAATAATACATTGATACGCTATTATTTATTAAAATTATTTTTCAATCAGATGGCGCAGTTTCCGTTGCCTAGAGAGCTATAGATTGTCAATCAACTAAGATAGAGTTGTCATTACAGACAATATCTATTGTATTTGCATGGATTAGGCTATAAAATATGCAAAACTTACAGTGCTACGCAGTAAGAGAATGTAACCCATGGCTATATCATCCCAACTTATAGATAACGTGACAAATTCTCTGAGATATGAGCCATGGGATGAATTGTTAATCGAGGGGCGGGAAGGTTGGCGTGATATGGCCATTCGTTACAATAGGTTTAACGAGGTATTAGGGGATATTTTGCAACCTGTACGTGGCCTATTGTGTATAGCGTTTTCTCCATTCTTATTTTTAGCCTCTATTGTTGCATTGCTTGCGCTGCCTGTTAAGTTTGCATCGCCTCCTTGGCGGGAGGCACCCCTTGAGTTATTTTGGTGGGGGATATTGCTTGTTATTCGTGGATCAGTGCAATGTGTTACAGCACCCTTTAAAATTCTTTCTAAAAGCATTTTGGCCTGTTTTTCTGAGAATATTGAGAGCCAGAAAAAAAGAGAAATAATAACAACTGCAGCATGCTTGCGAGTTGCGATGATAGAGGTGGAGAAAGATGCAAAAATTTTGCGTGCATTTCAAGAACAGGGCAATCAAGATGTTAAAGCTGAATCTGCTACCTGGGTCGAGATAAGCTATTACAAAACAGAAGATAGCCTTTATAGTTATGAGGGCATAGTATCTCATTTCAAAGAACTTAATAATCAACTTGCCAGGCTTGAACAGTTAATTCATCTGTCCACCACACTCACACATTCTTTTGCTTTTCGATTTAGGAAAAGCGCATTGCCTCCCGATCATAAGTGTACTCGTATTTGTGAATATGGAACAAATACAAAGACATCCGAAAAAATCAATTCATTATTGGATGCATTAATGCCCTATACTGATACGTTTTTAGAGAACAAGTGCTTCCCATCATCAGAAGTTCATTGGCGTGGTATGCATATTTATCTTGATGTAATTCTTCCGCGTAGCGATGCTCGGCAGAAAACAATAGAAGAAATGTTGTTAGAGCGCGCTAAAAAGGAGGGGGAAAAAAGTGCTAATTTTCTTCCAGAGATTTTCAATATTGTTGCAGAATATGGTAATGAATATAGCGAGGGAGAGGAACCGATGAAACCTGTACCTACCAAGATTTCTAGAAAGATTAATCCTCTTGTAGCACAAGCTGAATCTAGTCTACCCCAGCGCAATCGCATTTAAAATTTCAAGTTTAAATATTAAATGCTTTTGGCTCATCAGGTCGGAGACCTGACAGCGCGCAGCGCATAGCCTAGGCGAAGGCGTGTTTTTTACGCCGTCCGCCTAGGTATAAGATTACTCCCACCCAAGCGCTGAAAGCGCGAAAGTTATCTTTCGCCCTTACAGGGCTCGTGTTGAGTTTTTAATCTTACCTGGGGTTGCAGGCGCAAAAAACGCGCCTTTAACCCCAGGCTAGGCGCTGCGCGCTTTCAGGTCTCCGACCTGATGAGCCAAAAGCATTTAAACAGGATAATTTCATATAGCACCCTCTATTTTCCAGGAAATATGATTCTATACTATAAAAATTTCTCATTTTTCTATTATCTCATTTATGCATTGCCGTGGAATGAAGTTGCTGCTATTTTTGATTCATCTATAGAACCTAAGGAAAACGCATCATGAGCCAACCGACTGGATTTTTTATTACTTTAGAAGGTAGTGAAGGTACAGGCAAATCAACAATTCTGAAATTTATTCAAGATTATCTCATTCAGGCGAAAAAAAAATATATCCTCACGCGTGAGCCAGGTGGAACGCCTATTGCTGAGCAAATTCGTCAGGTGCTTTTGAGTCCTAATGTAGACGAGATTATGATGCCAGAAACAGAGTTGCTTTTGATGTTTGCCTGCCGTGTTCAACATATTCAGCATGTTATTTTGCCTGCGTTAAAAAAGGGAAAATGGGTGATATGCGATCGTTTTATTGATGCGAGTTTTGCTTACCAGGGGGGTGGGCGTGGTGTTGATGAAACGCGGATTGCGTGGCTTGAAAATTGGTTAGTATCAACGCTGCGCCCTGATTTAACCTTATTACTCGATGCCCCTGTATCAATAGGATTAGAGCGTGCGAAGCACCGAGGCGCTCAAGATAGAATTGAACAAGAGAAAGTAGATTTTTTTGAAAGAGTGCGGTTGGGTTATTTGAATCGGATGAAACAGGATAAAACCCGTTTTCGTTTAATTGATGCGACTCAATCGTTGGAGCAGGTGCAAACAGCCATGAAAAAAATATTGGATAAATTAAATGAGTAGCTCTGTAAACAATAAAATACTCCCTTGGCACACGACCCAATGGCATTCCCTGTGGGAGGCAAAACGACAGAACCGTTTCCCATCCGCATTGTTATTTGTAGGTGCTGCGGGCATTGGCAAAATGCAATTCGCACACTCATTAAGTGAGATAGTGTTATGCGAAAAATTCAGTACACAAAATACAGCCTGTGGCGAATGTCATTCATGTAGTTTGATGCGTGCGAAATCTCACCCTGATTTCATGTTAGTTGAGCCTGATCAAGCAGGGCATATTATTAAGATTGATCAAATTCGCAGTGTGGTTCATTTATCAGGTGAAACGACTCAGCAAGGCAGCTATAGAGTTATTATTATTAATCCTGCGGCTGCGATGAACCACTATGCTGTGAATGCGTCGTTGAAAACGCTCGAAGAAGCTGCGCCTCGTACATTATTTATTTTAATCAGTGATCAAAGTTTACGATTGCCTGCGACTATTATAAGTCGTTGTCAGAAGATAATTTTTCAAAAACCCACGCGTCAAATTGCACTGGCTTGGTTAGAAGAACAATCAATTGCTAACAACGAACTATTACTTAATTTAAGCGATGGCGCGCCTTTGCTAGTTCCTTTATTGCTTGAAAAAGATGTGCTATCTATGAGAAAAATACTTTACCAGGGGTTAGTCGAATTATCGCAAGGTGGAGCAGATCCACTACTATTGGCAGTGCAATGCCAAGACTATGATATTTTATGGGTATTCAAATTATTATTTTTTTGGTTACAAGATTTGTTGCGATTAAAGCTAATACAACAATCCATAGAATTAATTAACTTTGATTATCAATCTATTTTTTTAACGATTATAAAAAATATATCTAAAAAAAATCTAATGGATTATTTGGAGCATATACAATATTTATATGGAAAATTATTAAATATGCAAAACTTAAATAAGCAATTACTATTAGAAGATTTATTGATTCGGTGGAGAAATTATCATGTTTCTAGTTGATTCACATTGCCATCTTGATCAATTGGATTCATTATCCAATGCGTTAGAGAATGCTCTGAAAAATAATGTGGGTCATCTATTATGTGTGTGTATTACATTAAAAGATTTTCCGAATATGCTAATGCTTGCAGAATCCCATCCGCACATTAGTGTGTCGATTGGGTTGCATCCTACTGAAGAAGTGGGTGAGGGGATGGAGCCCAGCGCTGAAGAACTTGTTAGATTAGTGCAATCTGAAAAACCTGAAAGAACAGAAAAAATAGTCGCGATTGGTGAAACAGGCTTAGATTATTACCGCAGTACAGGTAATCTCGAATGGCAGCGAGAACGATTTCGTCAGCATATCAGAGCGGCAAAAATGCTAAATAAGCCACTGATTATTCATAGTCGTGCAGCGCGTGAAGATACATTGACGCTCTTAAAAGAAGAAAATGCAGCGACAGTAGGAGGTGTGCTACACTGTTTTACAGAAGATTGGTCGATGGCTAAAGCAGCGCTGGACTTAGGTTTTTATATTTCATTTTCGGGTATTATTACGTTTAAAAATGCAAAAGAGCTACAAGCCATTGCGCAGAAAATGCCTTTAGATCGTATGCTGATTGAAACAGATTCGCCTTATCTGGCGCCTGAGCCTTATCGCGGTAAACCGAATGAGCCTGCGTATGTGCGCCAGGTCGCTGACTATATCGCGCAATTACGCGGGATTGATGTAGTGGAATTGGCTGACCAAACAACAGCAAATTTTTTTCGTTTATTTAAGGAAGCGAGGCAGGAATGTTCAGGCCAATAGCTATTTTTATAGGGTTGCGTTATACGCGTGCCAAACGACGTAATCATTTTATTTCATTTATTTCTTTGATGTCTATGCTGGGTATCGCGCTTGGGATATTAGTCTTGATTACTGTTTTATCTGTCATGAACGGGTTTGATAAAGAAATTCAAAAGCGAGTTTTTAGCATGGTGCCGCCTATTACGGTGGGTAGTTTTGTGAATGCAGTTTCTAATTGGCAACAAGTCGAAAGTAAGCTGCATCAGTTTGCCTCCGTGACGGCAGTCGCGCCGTTTGTGAATGGTGAAGTATTATTATCGAATAATAATTCAGTACAACCGGTATTACTGACGGGCATTGTACCCTCTGCAGAAAAAAATATTTCAGAGTTATCTGAAAAATTAGTGCAAGGTAGTTTAACTCATCTCATACCTGGCCAGTTTGGTATTCTATTAGGTGAAGAATTAGCGAATCGTCTGGATGCCTCGGTAGGCGATAAAGTTACAGCAGTGACACCGCGAGTTTCTCTATCTCTTGCGGGTGTTATGCCTCGATTAAAACGATTTACAGTGATTGGTATTTTTCGTGCAGGCAGTGGTTTTGGTTTTGATACGAGTTTAGCGTTTATTCATTTACAAGACGCGCAAAAATTATTTGAAATGGGTTCGTCTGTCACAGCGCTGCATGTCAAAATTCCAGATGCATATACAGCGCCTAAAATCGCCGAGCAAATAGCAAATATGTTAGGTTCTACCGCGCGCGTGACAAGTTGGACGGATCAATTCGGTGAATATTTTCGTATGGTTGCGCAAGAAAAAGCGATGATGTTTTTTATTTTGATGTTGATTATTTTAGTCGCTGTCTTTAATTTAGTGTGTACCTTAGTAATGGTCGTCACTGAAAAAGAAGCAGATATTGCTATTTTACGTACGTTAGGTGCGACACCTAAAATGATTATGAGTATTTTCATCGTACAGGGTGCTATTGTAGGTGTTATAGGTACTCTGATGGGTGTGCTTGGCGGCGTGGCTTTGGCATTGCACGTTACCTCAGTTGTTAATTGGATACAGCGTATTCTTCACGTGCAATTTTTATCTTCCAGCATTTATTTTCTGGATTATTTACCGTCCGATTTACAATGGGGCGATGTATGGCGTATCAGTTTAGTTGCACTCATACTCAGCTTACTCGCGACCTTATATCCTGCCTGGCGCGCTTCACGAACAGAACCTGTGGAGGCTTTGCGTTATGAGTAATATCAATAATAGTATTTTGGAATGTAGAAGTCTTTCAAAAATTTATCATGATGCAACTACAAAACTCGAAGTATTAAAGCAAATTGATTTACAAGTTCAAGCAGGTGAGCTGATCGCAATAGTAGGTAATTCTGGTTCAGGTAAAAGTACTTTATTACACTTATTGGGTGGGTTAGATAAACCCACACACGGTCAGGTAATATTAGCAGAAAAAAATCTGGCACATCTGAGTGAAAAAGAAAAATGTTATTTACGTAATCACTATTTAGGGTTTATTTACCAATTTCATCATTTGTTACCTGAATTTACGGCATTAGAAAATGTCTGCATGCCTTTATTAATAGGCAATAAAAAACCTGTTATTGCCGCGCAAAAAGCAGAATATCTATTAGAATTAGTGGGACTCAAAAATCGTTTACAACATAAAATTAGCGAACTCTCAGGGGGCGAGCGTCAACGTGTCGCCATTGCTCGTGCTTTAGTGACCGACCCCGCTTGTATATTAGCAGATGAACCTACAGGTAATTTAGATACTCGCAATGCTGAAACCGTGTTTCAATTATTTCTTGAATTGCAAAAAACCTTAAAGACTAGTGTGGTCATGGTGACGCATGATCAGCGAATTGCTGCACAGGCTGAGAGAGTATTGACGTTGCAAGATGGGCAGTTAGTGGCTGCGGATTATCCATAACGCCGCCTAAAATCCTGCATAAAAGCCACCAGGCTATCAACCCCTTCCTCTGGCATAGGGTTATAAATACTGGCTCGCACGCCGCCGACTAACTCATGGCCTTTTAAATTGGTTAGCCCTTCTTTTTTAGCTTCTTCTAAAAACAAAGGCGTTAACGTATTTGTTTTCAACTGAAAAGGAACATTCATCCAAGAGCGGTATTCGGATACTATAGTGTTGTGATAAAAACCATGGCTGTGATCAATCGCATCATATAATTTTTTTGCCTTACGTTGATTACGTTCGGCAAAAAATTTCAGACCACCCTGACGTTTCATCCACGCAAAGGTTAAACCTGCTATATACCAACTATAGGTGGGTGGTGTGTTATAAAAAGATTTATGTTTAACATGGATAGCATATTGATAAAGTGTGGGTGTTAAAGGCAAAGATTCTTTCACCAAATCATCCCGAATAATCACGATAGTGATACCTGCTTGTCCCATATTTTTTTGTGCGCACGCGTAAATTAAACCATACGCATTGACGTCAATAGGACGAGATAATATAGTCGATGACATATCAGCCACTAAAGGAACGCTGCCTGTTTTCGGAACCCAGCCAAACTCAATACCCCCAATTGTTTCATTCGGTGTGTAGTGTACATAATCCGCTTTTGGATTCAGCGTCCACTCTGTTTGTGGTGGAATACCTATCTCGGAACTACTTTCATCTAACTGCATGGCAATATTCACAGTGCCATACCGCTTTGCTTCAGCAATGGCTTTTCTCGACCAAATACCTGTGTCGATATAATCTGCTTCTTTACGGTCTGAGAATAAATTCAGTGGTACCATTGAAAATTGCGTGGAGGCGCCTCCCGCTAGAAAAAGCACATGATAATGCGTGGGTATTGCCAGCAACTCGCGAAAATCCGCCTCTGCTTGTTCCGCAATGATTTTAAATTCAGAACCCCGGTGACTCACTTCCATAATGGACATACCCGTACCCTGCCAATCCAGCATTTCAGCTTGGGCTTGTAATAATACTTCTTCTAAGACCATCGCAGGGCCAGCGCTAAAATTAAACACTTTTCGCATAAAATTTATTTCTCCATTCCTCATCTATTTAAGCTGAAAAATATAGCTTAGATATTTACTATACTCTATAATTATTTTTCTAAAATTCATTATTTTTCGCTGTACCCTGCATTACATTACGCGACGGGGGGTTCCAAAAGGGAGGATCGCAATTTCTATCCTTTGGCGGCGCTAAGCGCGGGCTGTGTCGCGTAGGCGTATGAATCATTACCCAAGCTGCCTGGTAAAAAAACTATGGAACTTAATATACTCGAAATTATTTTATGTGTCTTGCTCTTCGCCTTAATGGTGACATCCATTTTTCGTAAATTACGTTTATCTATTATCCTCGGTTATCTGTTAGCAGGTGCGTTAGTGGGGCCCAACGGGTTAGGATTTGCTGATAGTACAGAATCTGTAAAAGAATTAGCAGAATTCGGCATTGTCTTCTTAATGTTCACGGTAGGTCTGGAATTTTCCTTGCCTCAGTTATTTTCTCTTCGATACTCTGTGTTTGTCATTGGCGGACTGCAAGTTTTATTCACTATTTTTGTCACAACAGCAATGGGGTTTGTTTTAGGAATGACAGTTCTTTCAGCCTTGGTTGTAGGCAGCATTGTGGCTATGTCCTCCACGGCTGTTGTTGTGAAACAGCTCCAGGATCAAGCAGAATTACATTCACTTCATGGATTAAATGCGGTAGGTATTTTATTATTTCAAGATCTTGCCGTCATTCCTATTATCATTTTAATTGCTGGTTTGGCGCACAATCATCATCATCCTTTAAGCACTATTTTATTTTATGCGCTCGTCAAAGGTGTTTTAGCGATTTTACTCATCTTTTTGATAGGCAGATGGTTATTAAGACCTTTATTTCGCATTATTTCCAGAACGCGTACGATTGAATTATTCACGTTAACCGTATTACTCGTCACACTGACTAGCGCCTGGTTAACGAATTTATTTGGTTTATCGTATGCCCTCGGCGCTTTTCTTGCAGGATTGATGTTAGCAGAGACAGAATTCCGCCACCAAATTGAAGTAGAAATTCGGCCTTTTCGCGATATTTTACTGGGCTTATTTTTTATGTCGATTGGCATGCTCACGAATATAAGCACTTGGTATCAGACGTGGCCATGGATATTACTGCTGGTCATCGCGCTGGTCATCGGCAAAATGGTATTAATCACCGTGATTAGCCTTTTATCAGGTAATGAGTGGCCTGTCGCAAGTCGCACCGGGATAGTCCTTGCACAAGGTGGAGAATTTGGTTTTGCTATTTTAACGCTTGCATTAAGCCACGCTCTTTTGCCACCTGATTATGGTCAGGTTATTTTAGCCGCTTTATTAATTAGTATTGCTATTTCGCCTTTACTTATTCGTTTTAATAAACAAATTTCTACTTACTTTTACGGATCTGGCAAGAGTATTCAAAACGAGCCTTGTCAAAAAACCCTGCGTCTTCAGACGAAAGAATTAAAAGAGCATATTATCATCTGTGGCTATGGTCGAGTAGGCCAACATATTGCACGGGTATTAAATAAAATCAAATTTCCTTATGTCGCACTTGATCTTGATTCTGAGTTAGTGCGTTATGCAAGTATGGCAGGTGAAAATGTGATGTACGGCGATCCCACACATCCAGGGATATTAAATGCTGTTGGTTTAAGTAAAGCAAAAATTCTAGTGATTAGCTTCAATGACCTTCGATCTACGGTTAAAATTTTAGGCATGCTACATAGATCCTATCCTGATTTACCTAAATTAGTGCGTTGTACAGATGAATTTGAATTAAAACAATTAAAAAGCTGTGGCGCAGCACATGTGATTGCTGAAATATTTGAAGCCAGTTTAGCATTTTCAGATTATTTATTGCGGCTATTAGATGTTTCAAGCGACCAGATTTCTCATCTGATGGAAGAGGCCCGTAGCAAAGATTATGATTTATTACAAAGAGTTTTTACGGGGTCAACTATCACAAGAATGACGGATAACGATATACTAGCCTCGCATAAGCAACTTAAACCGATTGTTTTAGTGAAAGGCGCTTATGCGATTGACAAAAAAGTACGAGCGCTTAAATTAAAAAAAATAGGGGTTGAACTTGTTGCTGTTCGGCGTGGAGAGAGAAAATTTTTTAGATTATTACATAGCAATATTAGACTTCGAGTAAACGATATTGTCGTTGTGTATGGAACCCCTAACGATATAGAACAAGCAGAAGAAAAACTGAGGAAAGGTTAGGGAGTTTTCCTTTACTGTACTAGAATGGATGTTTATCTACTAAACTGATATTTTTTATGAGTTGCGGCATTTAAGGCAAGAGTATTTTATGATAGGATACCGTCACTCAAAGGCG
>JBEPVM010000030.1:0-20612 GCA_041690995.1 Gammaproteobacteria bacterium
AGCAATTGGAAAAGAGAATTTTAAGAAATGCGTATGCTTAAGGTAGTGCCATTGGAGCCTGACCCCGCTTTGCATAACAAGTTATCTATCTTTCAGGCTTGTGCTATTTTTTTGGAGAGGCAGGTAATTGTCAGCGGTAATAACTTTCTTGCCAGTTTTATTTTCAAGTTCTATACGGGCTTTTTTAGCAATTCCGCCGCCTTTTTTGCTGGCCACTTTATTTTCTTTTATCCCTTTTGCCCGCATAGTTTCTGCTATTTGTCTAGTGGATAACTCTGCCAGTGCTGTGAAGACCAACTCTGCCTCACTCATGTGATCGCGTAGATTTTGAGATTTTAATCCTTTAATTTTTTTATGATCTTTGACGCTTATCGCCGCCCATTCCTGGTGAATGATATTAGTAAGTATAGCAAATTCATCTTTTTCCTTTATTCCATGTTCTTTCCAATAGTCAGTCAATTTATTGCGGGTTTCTTGGCTCATCGTTCGTTGCTGAATCCATTTTTCGCTATATCCATGTTTTTGCCAGGTTTCTCTAGCTCTGTCGAGTGATCTAGCTGGATCAGCCATTTCCTGTATACGCTCATAACCCACTTTTGCAAGCCAAAGTTTGATAGGTTCAGCTTTGGGGCTGGGAATAGATTGTACTAGACGGAAGAGTGTCTCTGCATTTGCAACATCAGTAAGGTATTTTTTACCATCATTGGCTGTTAATTTCAGTCGGTGACAATTTGTCACCGACTCACTACCTTCCTTTTGCAATCGTTCTTTTAGCTTATTCCAATATTTCCTGGCTGTTTGATAGTTAACTTGCTGAGTTAAACCCTGGACAATATCAATGACTGAGAAAAACCAGGTTTCAGTTTTTTCATCGTACAAGCGCCTGATTTTATGTTCTTCAAAAATGGCTAAATTTTCTCTCATAATTTTAATCTCTTACTTATAGTACTATTCGTTTAATGAAAAAGGCATTGTTCTTGTTAAATTCTCACAAGCATTTTTCGCTTGCTCTACCACATCTTCTACCACCCAAAAATAATGAAATACTGTTTCAGCTTTAAGCCCTTCTATATCTGCGCTACTTGCAATCTTTATAGAGCATCAAGTTTTTCTAAAGAAGTGGTTAACTGATCAAGGCTGGTGTGCATTGCTGGTGATGTTATCATGGGAAATCTCCTAACTGTTATTTTGAGTTGACCCATACCTAAGATATGGGTGCCAGGAGTTCAAAACCGCAGTTAGACGGTTGGCTTATTTCCCTTTCGGGTATTGTATTCACCAACTCCCGGCAAAAAATAAAGGCATAAAAATACCGCTATATCGGGAGCGGTTTTCCGCTAACTAGATGTTTTGAACACCATCGCACCAAGATAACCGGATGTTTAAACTATGTCAATTTTTCATTCCAGGATTGTTGTAAAATACGGACGGGTGGTACTATTAAATTCCATTTCTTTACCAGCCGACATGGTTCGCAGTGGTTGTTAGTCAGATATTGAGTTTGTGTTGGCTTGTGTTTTAATAGCAGACTTAATAAATTTGGCTCTACTGCAAAAGCACCTTGGCGTTGCTGTAAAAAAAATCCTAATTACCTTACAGTTTATAGGGTATTATACTAAATTGTGAGGTTTTTTGTAGGGTGTTTAAGAGGGATATAGAATTGTCTGAGTATTAATGTTGAATTAATAGTAGCGCCTGACATACATTATTATAGAGTACAGAAACGTCAAGGTTCTTAGACCGTACGACTTACCCTATCAAATGTAAAGGAGAGAGAAGCCATGAATACCGGTATCGTTGTTCTAGTTTTTGCCATCGCAATAGGCGGTTTTATTATTTTAACCTACAATCGTCTTATTTCATTCATTGAGTCTGTCCGTAATAATCAAAAACAAATTGATATTCAACTAGACCGTCGGTTTAAAGTATTTGAATCATTAATTAATGTCGTAAAAAAATATATGGACTACGAACAAACCACTTTAAAAGATGTAGTCTCATTACGCAATGAAGCTCAGCAAGCTAAATCCAGAGGTGATGAGCCAGGTCGAATCGCTGCAGAAAATAAAATTTCTGAGATTGCTTCTAAAATTAACCTGGTGTTTGAACAGTATCCGCAATTAAAAGCAAATGAAAATTGTCTGCAATTACAAGAAGAAATCGTAAGTACAGAAAATAAGTTATCATATTCAAAACAATCTTTTAATGACAGCATTGAAGTTTATAATGCGACAAAAAAGGCCTTTGTGACTTCTTTTATTGTCACTCTATTCAAATCGAAACTGGATTTTGATTTCCCGTATTGGCAGATCAGTGAAGAAAAAATAGCTGAACAAGAACAGTATACAATTAAACTCTAGGGCTCTTTTTTATGGCTAACGATAATCTAGTTTCCATCTCCACGGACTGGCGCAAGGTACTGCGAATTAATCATCGCAAGACGGTTTTTGTCATCGGGTTATTTTTCTTAATTTATTTTTCTATTGGGATGTTAGTAGATACTTATTGGTATAGCACACATTACCCACAAGCGACACCTACGCAAATTATGACAGGGTTAATAACGTTTCAGCTTTTTCCCTTAGTCACTTTAGTGATGCTGGGGGTGGCAGCGATTTCACTGCTTGTGACTATCATTTTTCATAATCGGTTAATGCTGCTCGGAACAGAATACAAAGAAATCACACCAGCAACCGCCCACAATACCGTTGAAAAACAACTTTACAATATAGTAGAAGAAGTCAAAATTGCTGCAGGATTACATTATATGCCGAAGGTCTACATTATTGATGCGGATTATATGAACGCATTTGCGAGCGGCTATAGTGAAAAATCAGCAATGGTTGCCATTACTCGTGGGTTGATTGAAAAATTAAACCGCAGCGAATTGCAAGCTGTCATGGCACACGAGCTTAGTCATATACGCCACATGGACATTAAGCTCACTTTGATGGCTTCTGTACTCGCCAATTTGATGATCATGGTACTGGATATTTTCTTTTATAATATTATTTTTACCAACCGCCGTGATTCAGAAAACCGTTCTGCTTCTTCTCTGGCTGTGGTCATCATGGTCATTCGTTATATTTTACCTGTGATTAATATTTTACTATTGCTTTACCTTAGCCGCACACGAGAATATATGGCTGATGCAGGGTCAGTTGAATTATTGCGAGATAATCAACCCTTAGCTTCAGCATTACTTAAAATTAATAACGATCATCAGACTCATCAAGCTGCTTACAACACTGCCTACCAAAAAACACCTCATGAAAATGTGAGGCGTGAAGCTTATATTTTTGATCCTGTGCAAGCAGGTATTGAAGCTACTTCTTCTTTAACCGATTTATTTTCTACGCATCCTAGTCTAAAAGACCGATTAGCAGCATTAGGTGTTAAAAAAAATAACATCTAAACAAGCTTCGCACTAGTTATCCTTACTAAAAACCACTTTACTACTGCTTTTGTGCTTAGCCGTTACGAAATATCTCCTCTATCATTCCTTATTCTCTTAATATTTTTTTGCCGCGGGCTTTTTGGATTCTGTAGTAGAAACATCTTCAATATGTGTCGAATGTAGCTCCTTCCACCACTCATTTCTTGCTGTAATATTAAATATTACTAATTGCCAGCTTAACAATATAAGGTGGACAAAAATACCTTGAAAAGGTAACTCTAAGTGTTATAATTAAGAAAAAGGAAATATTTGAGCATGAGAATTTTTAAACATAGAGTCTTTCATCAGTGGGCAAAAGAGGAAAAATTACAGGATAGTACGCTTAAAAAGGCTATTAGTGAGATGGAAAAAGGACTTTTTGAAGTTTCTATGGGTAGCGGGTTATATAAAAAGCGAATTGCTAAAGAGGGGAAAGGAAAAAGTGGTAGTTACAGAACGCTTGTTGCTTTCTTATCTAAAGAAAAATCATTTTTTATTTATGGATTTTCAAAAAACAACCGTGCGAATATTAATGAAAAAGAGAAAAAGATTTATAAGCAACTGTCGAAAGATTTAATTAACATGACAGAGGATGCTATCCAAAAAATGATAGTTAACGGAAAGCTATATGAGGTGAAGTGATATGAAAAAGACATTACTTGAAGTTGCACATGAAATGGCGAACGACCTCTACGAAGCAGGGGTAATTAATGCTGTAACAATGCGTGAGTACGAGTCTATTTGTATTCCTGCTGTTCGAGTATTAAGCGCTAGAGAGATTAAACGCATCCGTTTACAGGAAAAAGTTAGCCAAGCTATTTTTGCCAGGTACCTAAATACGAGTTTATCAACCATCAGACAATGGGAACAGGGTAGTAAGCACCCCCGAGGTGTCTCTCTTCGATTGCTTAATTTAGTTGAAGAAAAAGGATTAGGAATTTTTGCTATTTCTAATAAAACTCATACCAAGGGTACTCAGAAATTTTTTTAGTAATCCCCCACCCATTCTACCCTATTTAATCAATTCTAATTTCGCGCCAGCAAGTAAATAGGAAACCGTTATACCAATTTTCTCGCCAATGTCAGCCCATCACTGATAGGCACCAGGCTGATTGATACACGCTCATCATGCAATATTCGTTCATTTAACAAACGAATGGCTTCTGTGTTTTGATCCGTCACAGACGGATCTGCGACTTTGCCGCCAAATAACACATTATCAATCGCAATGAGTCCGCCAGGTCGTAATAAATTCAGAGACAATTCATAATAAGCAGGGTAATTGACTTTATCTGCGTCAATAAAAATAAAATCATAAGTGCCTGCTTCGCCTTCATCCAATAGTCGCTGCAATGTTTCTAAGGCAGGCGCTAATCGCAAATCAATTTTTGAGGAAACGCCTGCCTTTTCCCAAAAATGACGTGCGATTTTAGTCCACTCATTATTAATATCACAAGCCACCACCCGTCCGTCTGGCGGTAATGCTAAAGCGACAGATAGTGCGCTATAGCCTGTAAAAACCCCTATATCTAATGTTTTGCGAGCGCCTAGTAACTCAATCAACAAACGCATAAACTGCCCTTGTTCGGGTGAAATCTGCATCTCTCTCATGCTCATTTTATATGTCTGAGTACGCAGGGCTTGCAGGACATCTGGCTCACGCAATGATTTTTTTAGTAAATAATCATACAGTGTTGGCGTTAAATTAATGGTATTATTCGACATTCAATTTTCCTCATTTAATAAATTTGCAAGGAAGTTGCAGCCTTCTGTTAAGGAAAACACATGCTATTATTTCGGTTACTTATTCTATTAGCCATTGGATTATACAGCAACATACTCTATGCACAAACTGGCATTGCATTCACTTACCCGCTCATTGCTAAAGATCCTGGCCATTTAAAAGGCTATAGAACAGCACTGTGGTATCAACCTCCCAAACTCATTTGGGCGCATGTCAAAATTTATTTTGATGTGAGTTTCGGCCATTGGTGGGTCAATCATGCCACAGCCAATCGCGAAATTAATATTTATTCTCTTGCACCTACGTTACGTTATTACTTCACTCAAGATTCTTTTGTTTCTCCTTTTATTGATTTAAGTATTGGCGCATCTTATTTAACTCGTACACGAATTGCTGACCGCAATTTGGGTATTTATTTCGCATTTCAAGATCAAATTGGATTGGGCGCAACTTTCGGCAAGACACAACAACTTTCAATCAGCCTAAGTGCAATGCACTACTCGAATAGCAGTATGGCAAGCGCAAACGCAGGTATTACCCTACCGTTACTTATCACGATAGGATATGGTTTTTAGGTGTCTAAATCTCTGGTAAACTTTAGCCATGAAAGAACGCATCGCACTTAAAAACTATCTTCAGGAAATTCGGCTCATCAAGCAGCGTTGTGCTGCTGTATTCATTTTAATGGCTATTTTAATTTTACTATTAATCATTCGGCTAGGTTTTCTACAGTGGATTAAACACGATCTTTATACCACTCTTTCAAAAAAAAATTGGCTTGATCTTGTGCCCATAGAACCCACACGGGGACTTATTTATGACCGTAATGGGATTTTATTAGCCGAAAATCTTCCTATATTCAGCTTAGATATTATTCCTGATAAAATAAAAAACTTGCCTCAACTACTTAAAAATATCGGGAAAATTATTTCACTGAATGAGACTGACATTGCCCAACTCCAAAAAGCCATCAAACAACACCGCCGCTTTGATGAAGTTCCTTTAAAATTTCGCTTATCAGAAGCAGAAGTCGCGCGGTATTATGAAAATCAGTACCGCTTTCCAGGCACGTTGATTAAAGCACGTTTAATTCGACATTATCCTTTGAATAATACACTGAGTCATGTAGTAGGCTATGTGGGACGCATTAATTCACAGGAACTCGCAGATATTGACGCAAGCAACTACAGCGCGACTCATTATATCGGTAAATCAGGCATTGAAAAATTTTATGAAGATGATTTACATGGCACGGTAGGTTATGAGCAAGCAGAAAATGATGCAAGCGGACATCCTATACGGGTACTTAACCAAATCAAACCCCTCCCTGGGAAAAATTTATATCTCACGATTGATAGCAAACTACAAATAGCTGCAGAACAAGCGCTGGCTGGACGCAATGGCGCAATTGTCGTCATAGAACCCCGCACAGGGCAAGTTCTTGCAATGGTCAGTGAACCGACTTTTGACCCTAATTTATTTGTCTCAGGTATTAGCACGCAGGATTTTCAGCAATTACAACAAGCACCTGACAAGCCACTTTATAATCGAGCGTTACGCGGATTATACCCGATGGCATCGACCATTAAGCCTTATATTGCATTAGAAGGATTAGACTCTGGTATCATAACAACGGATTTTACTATTTTTGACCCTGGTTGGTATCAGCTCCCCCACAGTAAACATATATTTCATGATTGGAAACCGAAAGGCCACGGTACTGTCGATTTAAATCATGCCCTCCTAAGCTCATGCGACACTTATTTTTTTACACTGGCTCACCAAATGGGTATTGACCCTATTGATAATATATTAAATCGCTTTGGTTTTGGTGAATTAACAGGTATTGATACAGGTGAAGAAGTGACAGGTGTTATTGCATCACCCGCTTGGAAACGTCGCACAAAACATTTACCCTGGTATGAAGGAGATACCCTTATTTCAGCCATTGGACAAGGTTATATGCAAGCAACGCCTTTACAACTTGCAGAAGGCATTGCAATCATTGCGAATCATGGAAAACGCTTAATACCGCATTTTTTACTCGCAGAACAAGACGCTGGAAAATCACCAGAGCCACAACCCTCCGTGGAATTAGCCCCTGTTCGCCTATCGAATGAAACCTATTGGGAAACTATTATTGACGCCATGCAAAAAGTTATCACATCACCCTTTGGCACGGGCTATTATCATTTTGGCCATGATATGCCATACACGATTGCAGGAAAAACAGGAACCGCTCAAGTTTACGGGATTAGACACCGTGATGAGGCAGGAAAAAGTGAAGATCAAGACAATATGCCTGAAAAATTACGCGATCACTCATTATTTATTGCATTCGCACCTGTCGAAAAACCTCAGATCGCCATTGCTGTGATTGCTGAGCACAGCAAAATTGCGGCAGGCATCGCACGAACCGCATTAGATTATTATTTTAAGGAAAGCAGCCCATGACCTTTACTAATAATAGTAAATCTCCATTTCCTTCACACACTCCTCCTGCACAGGCATTTTGGCAAAAAATCCATATTGATATTTATTTATTTTTAGGAATATTTTTATTAATGACGATGGGATTATTTATTTTGTATAGCGCTAGCAGCCAAAATCCTATCGTCATCAGGCAACAGGTCTTACACAGTAGTATCGCGATCATCATACTGCTCTTATTTGCTCAAATTCCTCCGATGATTTATAACCGATGGGCAGTCTGGCTTTATAGCATAAGCCTTTTACTTCTCTTTGCTGTGCTGGTTATAGGGCATACGGGAAAAGGTGCGGAACGCTGGTTGAATTTAGGCATTGTACGGTTTCAACCGTCTGAACTCATGAAATTAGCCTTACCTCTTTTTTTAGCCATGTATTTTCATCATATTCATTTGCCATTAACAAAAAAATCGCTGTTAGTGTCTGTTGTTATTATTTTAGTACCTGCTTTGCTCACTGCAAAACAACCTGATCTCAGCACGGCTATTTTGTTAATCATTGCAGGTGGAGGTGTATTATTCCTCGCGGGTTTAAGTTGGCGCTTACTGGGCATGATGCTGGGTTTAGCTGCGCTCGGCACACCTGCTTTTTGGTATTTTCTGCATGATTATCAGCGACAACGTGTACTCACCTTTTTGAATCCAGAACGCGATCCATTGGGTGCGGGTTATCATATTATTCAATCCAAAATTGCAATAGGGTCAGGTGGTTTCTTTGGCAAAGGCTGGCTTAATGGTTCTCAATCCCATTTGCATTTTTTACCAGAGCATACAACGGATTTTATTTTTGCTGTGTGTGGCGAAGAATTTGGTTTTTTAGGAAATATTATTTTAATTTCGATTTTTATGGCGATTATTTTACGCGGGCTTTATATTACTGTACACGCGCAAGATACGTTTTCACGTCTATTAGCTGGAAGTCTAACGCTCACTTTATTTTTTTCATTTTTTATTAATATGGGAATGGTCACAGGCATTTTGCCTGTGATGGGGCTACCTCTGCCCTTCATCAGTTATGGAGGCTCCTCCATGGTGACACTTATGGCCAGTGTAGGGATTTTGATGTCTATTCAAACGCACAGAAAATTGATAACGACATAACTTAAGCGATAAATTCTAAATAATTAGATTGATTAATCGTCATATAATGTGCATTTGGATAAGCACTTAGGAAATCTTTCGGTGCTTTTACCGCTTGATTCCCCCACTTAAATTCATAAGCAAATAATTGACCCTCTCTTTCTTCAATTAAATCAATTTCTTTTTGATCCCAGGTACGCCAAAAATAATTATTAACAGACATCTCAGTATAGGTTTGTTTTTTGATACGTTCTATAAATAAGAAGTTTTCCCATAAACGCCCCATATCATCACGCATATTTATTGGATTGAAATTTGAAATTAACGCATTGCGAATGCCATTGTCATAAAAATAATATTTGCTTTTTTTAGTTATTTCTTTTCGAAGATTTCGACTAAACCCCCTTAAATTATAGAGTACAAAACCTTTTTCTAATAAATCCAGATAGCGTGAGACAGTTTTAACGTCAATTCCTAATTTTTGTGCGAGTTCAGCGTGAGATACTTGATTGCCTACTTGAAAAGCAATGAGTCTCACTAAATCCAATAATATTTTTGAATTTTTTATTTTATCCAGCTCTAAAATATCTTTCAGTAAATAAGAGTGCGCTATTTCAGTAATATTCGCGCGTTTTTCATTTTGATTTTTTGCCGAAATGATTTCAGGATAGCTGCCATAAATTAAATACTCTTCAATATTTTTTTTAAGCTCAAACGCGGAAAATTGTTTTAATAATTCTATTTGTGCAATAGGATACAATACCAATGTTTTTTTTCTACCTGTCAGTGGTTCGCCCATTTGTCCTGATAATTCAAAAGAAGAAGAACCCGTTGCAACAATGCGTAGAGACGGAATCTCATCGACCATGATTTTTAACGCTGCACCAATATGAGGGATTTTTTGTGCTTCATCAATCACAATTAGTTCATAACCTGCCACGTATTCTTTGATAGTCTTGAAATCCGCAGAAGCTAATGTCGTCTGGATCATCAAATCATCTCCAGAATCAAATTTGTATTTATAAGGACTCGTCTTAAGATAATGGCGTATTAAGGTTGTCTTTCCTACCTGGCAAGCACCATAAATAATCAATACCTTGCCAGTATGAGCGTAATCGCCCAAATTTTTATAATGCCTTGAAATATAATGATTTTCTGGCATTTTAATCCCTATAATTAACTAAATATAAGGATATGATATCCTTAAAATATGCCAATTTCAAGGAATGAATATATTTTTAACAGATTTTGGGGGCTCAAACTACCCCAAGAGGAGATACTGTATCCCTCAATAAGCAAGGCAAGCGCATTTGCCATTTTAGTTTGTAAATTATTTATCGAAGTAAATTTTTTGATTGTACCTTTTTTTATTGTATGTCATAATGTGTACATTAGGCGTTACTCCATAAAAGATAAAAGCTAAAGAAAAACATGAAACGCCACGCGAAATTACCAAAGGAAAACAACAGATGAAACAACCTAAACAAAAATTAACTCAGGAAGAACAAGCTATTTTAACTGCTTTTGAATCGGGTAAATTACGTAGCATCCCTAAACTCGAAGCTGAAAGAAAACGCCTCCAAAATATCGCTAAGGCGCATGGCATTAAAAATCGCCGTGTTAGTTTACGTATGACTGAATGGGATTTCACAAGGATTCAAGAGAAAGCTCTACAGGAAGGACTGCCCTACCAAAGCTTACTGTCTAGCATTATTCATAAATATTTAACAGGCCAGCTTAATGATCATCATTCATATTAATAAAGGCAAGAGAGCATTGAATACATTTTGCTTTGGTTTCAGCATTAGAACCATTGAAAAATGGGAGCAAGGTATACGACAACCCACTGGCGCAGCACGTGCATATTTAATTGTCATTGATCGTAATCCAAAAGCTGTGCAATCAGCGCTGAAAGGAAAAAATCAAAAATAATTAACTATAGTTCTATATTCTTCTGCACGTCCACCCCGACATCAGATACAATTCAGAGAGTAAAAAACCGAAGGCAAATACTATGAAACGATTTTTTGTTTTTTTTCTATGCAATGTGTTTTTTATTTCTTTAGCGACTGCGAATACACAGTTTGCTGACCGCCCTGATGTGAAGTTATTCATTCAACAGATGGTCAAACAGCATCACTTTCATGAAGCCGCGCTTCACACCTTGTTTAATGCTGTTAAAATCAGACCTCTTATTATCAAGAAAACTAAGTTTCCCTTTGAAAAAAAACCATGGCCTATTTATCAACGACTTTTCATCACAGAGTGGCGCATCCGTAAAGGTGTTGAATTTTGGAATCGCCATCAAGCCGTATTAACACAAATAGAAAAAGAATATGGTGTACCGGCAAGCATTATTGTGGCAACACTCGGCGTTGAAACAAGATATGGCTCAAACACAGGTCAATTTAAAGTCATTGACGCATTGTCTAATATTGCATTTAGTAATAGCACGCGCGCACGTTTTTTCCGGTATGAACTCGAACAATTTTTATTACTGGCACGTGAACAAAAACTTGACCCTCTTAAAATAACAGGGTCTTATGCAGGCGCCATGGGACAACCCCAATTTATGCCGAGCAGTTATCGGCACTATGCTGTCAGTTTTAATCATGGCAAAATTGACCTGACTCATAATGAATCTGACATTATTGCAAGCATTGCCAATTTCTATAAAATACACGGCTGGCAAACAAACCAACCTATTGCGATGCCTGCATCAATCACAAGACATCGGTTTTCTTTAGAAAATACTTTTATGAATCAGGCAAGTCAAACGTTAATAAAAAATAAATCTTATAAAATGATTGCATTACCTTCTTATTTCGGAGATGAATATTGGTTTGGGTTTCATAATTTTGATGTGATCAAACGCTACAATGCGAATAACTTATATGCGATGGCTATCGTACAATTAAGTAATTATATTTCTAATCTCAGGGAGAAACACAGTGTTTAAGGGCAGTAAAAAAATACGATGGGTTATCTATTTCGGCTTCTTTATCTTTGCTTTACTCAATGGTTGTTCCACCCACAGAAAAGATGGGCCACCTCCTTATAATGTAGATGTCTCTAAAATTCCTGATGCAGTGCCAAAAGTAGAACGACTCAGCAGGATTGGAAATAAGCCTTACACTGTAAAGGGTAGAAAATATTATGTACTCAAGTCTAGCAAAAATTATGAACAACGGGGCGTTGCCTCCTGGTATGGTACTGCATTTCATGGAAGAGCAGCCTCCAATGGCGAACGTTACGATATGTTAGCGATGACCGCGGCGCATAGATTATTACCACTGCCAACCTATGTTCAAGTCACTAATCTGAAAAACGGCCGCAAAGTCATTGTCAAAGTCACTGACCGTGGGCCATTCGCAAATGATCGCTTAATTGATTTATCCTATGCAGCCGCAAAAAAATTAGGTATGCTCGGTCGTGGTACTGCACCTGTCGATGTGAAAGCCATTGATCCTGTGCAGTATGCCAGAAATCATAATTCGCAAAATCATAACACTATTACCAATAATTTTTTCTTAAGCATGAATGCGCAAAAAAATCGTATCGAAGCAAAAAACTATAGACCTCATACGCCTACATACACAGTAGCTCATGCAACCTACATCCAAGTGGGTGCGTTTCGTAATAAAGTCTATGCTGAAAAATTAAAACACCGCCTGGCATCTGTAGTTTCTTCCCCCATTCACATTAAACAGCTCGCGCCTATTAATAAACTTTATCGTGTGCAAATCGGGCCTATAAAGAATGCTGTTACAATCGAGCAAATTCATAGGAAATTAAAAATCATGGGGATTCATAGTAAGAAAATAGCCGTGTAAAAAGCATCTGTTTTATAACCTTGTTTCTGTCAAATCAGTCGCATGACAATTAATGTCAAATGACCGTATATGCAGGTTCTTAAACCATAGGATATCAGGCATGCTCCAAATAAACCCTCTGCCAGCCGCATTATTGGGGTGAACTCCATGCAAAGTGATTTGTGCATTCCCCGAGAGAGAGATGCTTTCTGTATGGCCATAAAATAAGTACGTTGAACCAGTCAATTCTGTTAAAAAGCTATTCTGATTGGGATCAGAAACAGATGTAGCAGAACAAGTAATTTCATAAGTATGATCATCTTTGAGAGAATCTAATGTGACACAGGCACCGGAAAAATCAAACTCAATAGCGTCAAAGTCTAAAGTACTCTCAGGATGCTCTGAATGCACTACTTCATCCAGTTTGCCGCAAGAGATGCTTAGCCCAGGTATCAAAAAAAATAGAGCTGCCAACCCGATTATTAATTTATTTTTCATAGAAACTATCCTCTTATTTTGATTCAGAAAACCATGTCTTGTTCATAAAAAATGGGAATTATACTTTATTTTGTCTAATAAATATACTTTTTCTTTTATTATTAAATGAGAAGTCAGCCTGTATTAAACTTGAAAATTCGGATACAACGGACGTGTTTTCAAGTTTAAAGGTGTTTACTTTATCAGTGATAAGAGATTTTTATCCAAGTAAAATCAAGGAATTAATAAAAAATAACTTATTTAAAAATAAATAGTAAAAATAAATTTGACGTTCACTCATAAAAACTATAGACTCCTTTGCGTTAATCCTTTCAAGCGACAATCTTTTAGATCCAATTCACAATTTATTCCTACAAACTCCACGTAGAGTGGCTATAGATAGTCATTCTCAAATTCAAGCATTTTGCATTTTTTTTAAATCATTTTTTTAATATTTGAGGTAGTTATGAAAAATCAATTAACAAGATTAGTCTGTTCACTCGTGGCAATTACATTTGTTCCAGCACTGTCGTATGCTGCAGTGACAACATTAAATCCTGATAACCCTAGCGATTGCGCTAAATTCAATGATAACAACATTGTTGTTGCAGCCTATAAAACAGGAGATAATTTAGAATCAAGACTCAATAACATATCAAATAACCCAAAATACAGCGCTGTGTCTTTTTATAAGATCATTATCGATGAAAAAAGTCAGGCAATCTGTGGAAAAACAGAGTTCCATGACGCAATGATTTTTAGTAGAAATAATAATGGCGAGGAAAAGATTTTTAAAATGACAGATAGCAATATACGTAATCGATTGTCTAACATGAAATCAAAGCCAACTTCAGCTCCGTCAGCAACACATTTATATTCTGCCACAAATGCAAGTTCGTGGTTTGATGATGACGATAAAGATAACATTCACGATGGAGTGAAGCTTGCTGTGACTGCCATCATACTGGGCTTTCTTGGCGTAAATGGCTAACGTCAGTATTATCTAAATGCAGGGTGGATTACGACGCAAAAATGCGTCTAATCCACCTTCTACATTACAAAGCTCCCGTCATTTTTTCAGGTCGCACTAATTCTCTGAATTCTGTTTCTGATAAATAACCCAATGATAGACACGCATCTAATAAACTCGTTCCATCATGCCAGGCTTTATGAGCAATTTCGGCAGATTTATCATAGCCAATCTTAGGTGCCAATGCAGTCACCAACATCAAGGAATTTTGGACTGATTCGCTGATTCTTTTTTCGTCCGCGACTAAATCCTGAATACAGAAAGCAGTGAACATCTGCATCGCATCAGCTAATAAATTAATTGAATGAGATAAATTATGAATCATGAGCGGCTTAAAGACATTCAGTTCAAAGTTACCCTGCGAACCTGCAAAAGTAATAGCTGCATCATTACCCATCACTTGCACACACACCATCGTTAATGCTTCACACTGTGTCGGATTCACTTTTCCTGGCATAATCGAAGACCCTGGTTCATTCGCAGGCAAAATAAGTTCGCCTAATCCACAGCGCGGGCCTGAACCTAGCCAACGAATATCATTCGCGATTTTCATCAAAGCACAGCCAAGTGTTTTTAATGCGCCGCTCGCAAAAACAATGGCATCATGTGCGGCTAATGCGGCAAATTTATTAGGCGCCGTCACGAATGGAAGACTTGTTAATTTAGCAAGATTTTCAGCGACAAGTTTAGCAAATTTTGGATGGGCATTGAGTCCCGTGCCAACGGCTGTACCGCCGAGTGCTAATTCATATAATCCAGGCAATATATTTTCAATATTTTTTAAGGCTGCATCCAATTGTGCCACATAACCCGAAAATTCTTGGCCTAATGTCAATGGCACGGCATCTTGCAAATGTGTTCGGCCTATTTTAACGATAGCTGAAAACGTATGTTGTTTTTTTGCGAGCGCCTCACGTAATTCTTTGGTAGCTGGAATCAAACGATAGACTATTTCTTGCACTGCTGCGATATGCATCGCGGTCGGAAACGTATCATTTGATGATTGAGAGCGATTCACATCATCATTCGGATGAATAGCCTCTTTACTTCCACGTGGATGGCCTGCTATTTCAGCCGCACGGTTTGCAATGACCTCGTTGATATTCATATTGGTTTGCGTACCGCTACCTGTCTGCCAAACACTCAGTGGAAACTGGCCTTGTAATTTATTTGCAATAATTTCGTCTGCGACTGCAGCGATTAAGTTCATTTTACTTTCTGGCAATAATCCTAATGCGTGATTAGTGATTGCTGCAGCTTTCTTTAAAAAACCAAATGCCTTAATAAGTTCATTGGGCATTTTATTTTCGCCGATCGCAAAATGGTGTAATGAACGTTGTGTTTGCGCGCCCCAATAAGCATCCGCAGGTACTTCAATGGAACCCATGCTGTCAAATTCAGTGCGTGTATTTTTTGTCTGTATTGTCATATTATTTTCCTATACTAAACTTTTGCTTACTAATTCCTTCACATCTCGCGAAATATTTTTGTGACGTAAAATAATCTCTAATTGCTCTCGCATCAAGTGTTTTCGTTTTTCATCATAGCGCTGCCATTCGCTCAGTGGCGTTACCATGCGTGCTGCTACCTGTGGGTTTAAAGGATCTAATTGCAGAACACACTCCGTTAAAAATTGATACCCCTCCCCTGTCTCAGCATGAAAACGTACTGGATTACGATGGCCAAACGCCCCAATCAATGCATAGACTTTATTAGGGTTTTTAATATCAAATGCAGGATGTGTGAATAACTGTTTTACTCGAAATAATGTATCTCTCGATGTCGCACCGGCTTGCAATGCAAACCACTTATCTATCACTAATGCATCATATTGCCATTGTTGATAAAACCGTGCCAATACTGTTTCACGCACTGGATCGACTCTGTTGGCTAAACAACGCAGCGCCGCCATGGTGTCTGTCATATTAGACGTAAGTGCATCATCAAATTGACGCAATGCTAATGCGGTATAGTTTTCATTATCACTGAGCATCGTTAGATAGCTCAAACAAAGATTTTTTAATTGTCTTTGGCCTATTTTATAAATATCAAACTCAACGGCGGATTTTATTTCATGATTTTTTTTGTATATTTCTAAAAAGATACTTTGCAATGACTGAGCAAGTTCTTTCAATACAAACTCACGCACAAAATGAATAGCCTCCGTGTCAATGACACGCATTTGTTCGGCAAGATATTTTTCTGAAGGTAAAGTTAACATTTCTGCCAGCAGCCATTTATCGCTTTCTTGCATCATTTCTAATAAAAATTGAAAAATAATGATATAATCCGCAGGTAATTTTAAAGATATTCCTGCGCGAAAATCTTGGATAAGATTTAAAATTAATTTTACGGTATATTGTTGACCTGCTTCCCAACGATTAAAAAAATCTGTGTCATGTTTAAATAAAACCTGTAAATCCGAATCCGTATAAGCATAATTTATTTTAACAGGTGCAGAAAACCCGCGTAGCAAGGAAGGAATAGGTTTAGTGTTTATATTATTAAACGTAAATTCTTGTTCGGTTAATTTTATTTGGAGAAAATCATGTAATATTTCCTCGCCAGAAACATTTAGTAAACCCATTTTAACAGGAATGTGAAAAGGTTTTTTTGTCGATTGATGAGGTGTGGCAGGACAAGATTGTTTAATCTTTAACGTATAAATTTTTTGTATTGCATCATAAGAATCTATTATATCCAAAACAGGCGTGCCTGCCTGGCTATACCAAAGCCTAAATTGTTTTAAATCAATACCAGATACCTCTTCCATGGCTTTAACAAACTCTTCTATCGTCACTGCTTGTCCATCATGGCGTGTGAAATAGAGATCCATGCCTTTGCGAAATAAAGCCTCTCCTAAAATAGCCTGCTGCATGCGAATCACTTCAGCGCCTTTATTATAAATAGTAGACGTGTAAAAATTATTAATTTCGACATAAGACTCAGGACGCACAGAATGTGCCAAAGGCCCCGCATCTTCTGAAAATTGGTTATTACGTAATGCAACTACGTCATTAATCCGCGCAACTGTGGGGGATGTCGTGTCCGCCGTAAAATTTTGGTCACGAAAAATAGTTAACCCTTCTTTTAAACTCAGTTGAAACCAATCACGGCAGGTAATACGATTGCCTGTCCAATTATGGCAGTATTCATGTGCAATAACGGATTCAATATGCACATAATCTATATCCGTTGCTGTAGCAGGATTCGCTAAAATATATTGTGTATTAAAAATATTTAATCCTTTATTCTCCATCGCACCCATATTGAAATCACTGACAGCGACAATCATATAAATATCTAAATCATATTCACGGCCAAATTTCTCTTCATCCCAACGCATAGCTTTTTTGACCGCTTGCATGGCATGTGCGCATTTGGGCAGATTGCCTTTTTCAACATAAATACGTAAAGTCACTCTTCGACCTGATTGAGTCACAAAAAAATCTTCAGCACAGTCCAGGTTGCCAGCGACTAATGCAAATAAATAACAGGGTTTTTTAAAAGGGTCCTTCCAAATAACGATTTGTTTACCCTCTGGCAATTTTTGATGAGACACTAAATTTCCATTTGATAACAAAACAGGATAACGTATTGCATCAGCGATAATTGTGATAGTAAAACACGCCATCACGTCAGGACGATCCAAGAAATAAGTAATACGCCTAAAACCCTGCGCTTCGCATTGCGTGCAAAAATTTCCACTAGATTGATATAATCCACTTAACGCTGTGTTCTCTTGGGGTTTAATACGGGTACGAATTTCCAAAGAAAATGTTGGAGATACGATGCCTAAAATAATTAATGATTTTTCTGTTTTTTGAAAGTCTGTTTCAGATAATATTTTTCCATCGAATGCCACAGAAAGAAGTTCTAGTTGTTCGCCATGTAAAACCAGCTCAGAATGCGGTTGATGAACAAGAGGATTAGAATACACTCGCAGCTTGCTTGTGACAATCGTACATTCTTCGCTTAAATCAAATGTCAAATCAACGGTGTCAATCAAATAACTCGGTGGTTGATAATCACGAAGATAAAAGGATTGGGATATAGTAGTCTGCTGCATACGGAAAGCCTGTTGAGAAAAACTAACTAGCGTTTCTCCTCATTTTTGAAGAGAAACGCCTAGCTTAAAAATAATCTAAGAATTAATAGCTATTCTGATTCTGAGAGGGCGATGCTGGTACAGCATTTGACCCATCCGCAGGCATGGATGGATTTGCAGTTATATTATCCTGTTGCGATGGTGCTGCTGTATTTTGGTTATTATCAGCAGGCATAGGCATAATCGCACCTGCTTGAGGTTGCCGTTGCTGCTGTCCATTTATTTGATTTGGTATCTGGTTGGGTATCTGGTTTGGTGTTTGATTTGGTGCATTATCAGCCAATACATTTGTACTTCCTAATGCCAATGCGCTAATCAACATTCCTGTAAAAAATTGTATCTTCATAATTAACTATCCTTTAAAAATAAATGTAAGATGATATCATAAACATAACTCGTACTCACTGGCAAGTAAACTTCTCAATGAATATAGATCAAACTGAAATTGCTAAATTTGCTAAACTCGCCGCGCATTGGTGGGACCCTCAAGGAGCGCTTAAAACGCTGCATGATATAAACCCTCTGCGCCTCCATTATATTGATACCACAGCGTCTCTTCGAAATAAAAAAGTGCTTGATATTGGTTGCGGTGGAGGCATTTTGGCGGAAAGCATGGCAAAATGCGGCGCCGAAGTCACAGGGATTGATTTAAGTGAAGAAGTACTTCATGTCGCGAAACTACACCAACAAAAAAGCAATACGCATGTCAATTATTTACTTGCAAGCGCTGAAGAATTCGCCATCAACCACGGACAAGAATTTGATATTGTGACTTGCCTGGAACTGCTTGAACATGTCCCCGACCCCACCTCTATTTTAAAAGCAGCAGCCACACTTGTTAAACCAGGCGGCCAACTGTTTTTTTCCACTCTCAACCGCACGATTAAATCTTATCTTTTTGCTATTGTAGGCGCGGAATACCTGCTAAAAATGCTGCCTAAAAACACGCATGATTTTGCCAAATTTATTCGTCCAAGTGAACTTGCCGAGTGGGCACGACAAGCAGCGTTAACTGTGCATGATATAGTTGGGATAACATACAACCCGCTTACTCAACAATACCACTTAAGTAAAAATATTTCTGTTAATTACTTAATGTATTTAAAACACTCCTAAGAAACACATTGAACCTATTGGCGAAGTGATTTAGTATTCTACCTGATCAAACATTTTAAAATGGAGCAAAAAAATAACTCTTTATCAAGGAGATAATCGTGATCAAAATTTTACTGGTTGAAGATCATGAACTCATTCGCATCGGCGTTAAACGATTACTGCAAGATATTCAAGAATTTAAAATCGTTGGTGAAGCCAGTACAGGTGAAAACGCTCTACAGTTAATAGAAACATTAATGCCTGATGTCGTACTGATGGATGTGGAAATGCCTGGAATGGGCGGTTTAGAAGCAACACGCAAAATAATACTTCAGAATTCAGCTATTAAAGTGTTGGCATTGTCTATTTACGCACATGAACCTTATCCTTTTCATGCATTAAAAGCAGGCGCAACGGGTTATATTACTAAAGGTTGTACAGCAGAAGAAATGATTCATGCCATTCGCATGACATACGCAGGGCAACACTATTTGAGTAGTGATATAGCACAACGATTAGCCTTAAGAGGTTTTGGTAAAACAAGAGAATCCATGCTGGATAAGCTATCCAAACGCGAATTACAAATCATGCTCATGATCATTCGTGGCCAAAAAATTCAGGACATCTCTGCGAAATTAGGCTTAAACCCAAAAACCGTCAATAGCTATCGTTACCGTATTTTTGAAAAATTGAGGATTAACAGCGATGTTGAAATGACTCTCTTAGCAATTTGCCTCGAACTGATAGGAAAAGATAAAGCTACGGTTGAATAAATACATTCCAGACACACTCATTCTTCTGCGCCCAGCCGTCTTGCTCTGTTCTCTAACATAACAGGAATGTCGTCGATGACTGGATAGGCGACTCGATCAAATTTACAAATCAATTCCTGATTCGTTTGATCAAATACTAATTCACCTTTGCAGGTTGGGCATGCTAGAATTTCGAGTAGATTTTTATCCATACGCTATCCTATCCTAAAACTCATTATCACCAAAGAAATTTTTTAGACATGAGACAGGGTAGCTTCTCTAAATAGATTGAGCTTGAAGAGGTGTAGTTTGTAGGCTACAATTTTATATAAGGGCTTTATGAAGAAAGAGCTAAGAACATATCGTACCAGAGAAGGGGAAGCACCATTTACTGATTGGCGGGCAACTTTCAAAGATACTGTTGGGAGAGCACACGATCTTGTTATTGCTCTTGGGTGGAATTCAACGCACACAAAATAAAGATATTAAAAAAGCTAAAAAATATTTGGCAGAATTTCGGAGAATGTTCATTTAACGGTGTCATTCCCGCGAAGGCGGGAACCCATTTTGACATGTAGCTAAACTGACCTTA
>JBEPVM010000031.1:0-20590 GCA_041690995.1 Gammaproteobacteria bacterium
GGAATGACAAGCTTTCACGGGAATGACAAGCTTTCGGGGGAATGACAAGCTTTCGGGGGAATGACAAGCTTTCGCGGAATGACAAGCTTTCGCGGAATGACACAGTTAAATGAACATTCTCGAGACAAGAGGATCTCCTGTATGCCTATCAAAAAACCTGCTGCTTTTTATAGAGTAAAAAATTATCCGTTTACAATCACACCGCCATTCGGGTGTAGTACTTGACCCGTCATATAAGAAGAATCATGGCTTGCTAAAAATACGTAGCAACCTGCCACCTCGTAGGGTTGACCCACGCGCTCCATAGGGACTTGGCCGCCAAATTCAGCGACTTCTTCAGCTGAAAAACTCGCAGGGATAAGCGGTGTCCAAATGGGGCCAGGTGCAACTGCATTGACTCGAATACCACGCTTTATTAAAGAAAGTGCTAAAGAGCGGGTAAAAGAAACAATAGCACCCTTCGTGCTAGAGTAATCAATGAGTTGAGGATTTCCTTTATAAGCTGTTACTGATGTAGTATTAATAATAGCGCTGCCTTTTTGCAGATGAGGTAAAGCAGCTTTGACTAAATAAAAACAAGGAAATAGATTGGTGCTAAATGTCAGCAGTAATTGCTCTTTAGTAATGTCCGTCATTTCTTTTTTGGGATATTGGACAGCTGCATTATTGATAAGAATGTCTATTCGGCTAAATTCTTTTAGAGTGAGATCAACGATGTGCTGACAAAAATTTTCCTCTGCAATATTGCCTGCTAAGATCACACATTTGCCTCCTGCCTGCTGAACCAATGATTGTGTTTCTTTCGCATCATTGTGCTCATTTAAGTAACTAATGAGAACGCTAGCCCCTTCTTTTGCATAAGCGATTGCAACTGCACGACCGATACCACTATCTCCTCCTGTGATGATTGCGACTTTTCCTTTTAACTTGTTACTTCCTTGATATTCTATGTCTTCTGCAATAGGCTGTGGCCGCATTTCACTTTCTACCCCTGGCTGTTTAGCTTGATGTTGAGGGGGTTGGTGCTGTTTTTTTCTTTCTTGCTTAGTCATAATGACCTCTTCAGGCGCTGAACCTAAACCGCCGTGTTTCTCATCAAATAATTCTCTCAAGAGGTTGACTGCTAAACGTATAGGCTGTTCGTTGAAGCTTATTTCTTGAGATGACCGAATCTGTTGGCGCGTTAAAAAATCAGCGAGCTTGCCGGCATTCTTTTTAATTTCCTCGGGACGTGTCGAATATAAAGTATAAACAGCTCTCAGTACTTCTTTAAAAGAGGGAAGGGAATAACGTGCTTCTCTTGGAAAATAAGTCCCACTGAAAATGGGCGACAAATCATCTGGCATCAGAAACACAGTCAATGGCCAACCGCCAGGTTGATGGGTCAAAAAAGAATGCGTACTCTGATATATCTTATCCAAGTCGGGGCGCTCTTCCCGATCTACCTTGATGTTGATAAAAAAACTATTCATGAGGTTTGCTGTTTCTTCGTCTTCAAAAGATTCATGTGCCATCACATGACACCAATGGCAGGCGGAATAGCCAATGGAAAGAAGAATCGGTTTTTTTTCCTGCTCTGCTTTTTCGAGGATATCCTTCTTCCAGGCAAACCAATTTACAGGATTTCTTGCATGTTGTAACAAATAAGGGCTTGTTTCATCTGCTAATGCGTTCAGAGAGTTCATACAACCCACTCCTTTATTTCCAATTGCTTTATCAGCCCTTTCGACCAGATGATCTTCAACTTGCCTCGTTAACTACTTTCTGGATGGGGACCCTAAAAAATGATTTTTTATATTCGTTGTGTAGAAATTTATTTTTTATAATATCATATTATTGTTTTAATCTCTAACGTCTGCTCAGCTGCTTACTTTAAAGTAAAGTGATCGAGGGGAATTTTTATTATATGATCTTTGTGAATGCGGTACTTCTTCACTTACAGACACAGCAGGCGGTACTCCTCCTCCACAGCGTAAACTGGAGAAAAGGAGAGCTGAGGTAAGTCGTCCATCATAAAATAGCCTATTGATGTTCTCGTTTGAAATATGCCATTTTCGTAGTCATGTGTCCTTTACAAATCGTTAAGAAAACATCATTCAAATAAATGAGTTGACGTTCTAAGCCTGGCTTGACAAAGACTCTTTCCATAATGGAACATAGCTGTTCAAGATTGTTTTTTGTTTCTTCCGCATAAGAGCAAACATCGAGAGAGATAAGTGAGTCCATATAAAAAAGCAACATTGCTTTAACCGAAGAGTCAGGCATCTCGTAAATAGAACGCCTGAGATCAAGGCAAGCATTTTTAAATTGACTCATAGGCTCGAGTAGAGCAGGCATTTGAATAGGGCGGGGTGTTTCTACTTTTATCGGATTCATTGATCTATCTCCTCTTTAAAATAATCAACTCCTTTTTTAATGAGAAAGCGTCCAAGGATGGACTACTCTACAAGAGAGCAATGAAATAACAATAACGAAATGAGGTTTACAGTCTACTTGCCCGGCTGTTTAATTTATTTATATAATAAATCATAAGCTTGTATCTTTGTATTAGCGTTTTATCCCATTATATTAGGGTGTATGTCTCACAAAAAAGAGGATTTATTTCTTACATGCTTTGTTATTCATAAGCGGTAAAGCGTGCTATTTCGGGTGATTTATATAGTGATCAGCTCTATTTGTAAAGAGGGATTAAAACGATAAAGCAAGCAACTGATATTCTCTTTTTCTTTATGTGGTGAGGGCATACGGGAGCGACTGTCTTAATTAAGCGATTCATCATAGCGGGAAACCTATTCATTTTAAAAACGCCATTATCGCTTATATTTTTTAAGAAGAGTACTCAAAAAATAAAATCTTTAGCAATTTACATAATCCCACTCACGCCAAGCGGGTAACAAGGGAAAATATAACCCTAAACGTATCGGACGTGAATCTATTGCATGCAAAGCTGTCGCATACTCTATCAATTGTTGAGAATATTTTTCTTGTTCCTCATTTAAAAAGTGTTCTTTATTTTCCCCAGAAAATGCGGCTGTTTTATAATCAATAACCCAGCGTATACCTGACTCATCAATAAATGTTCTGTCAATAATCAGTGCCTTGATTTTATTATCTATTAAAGCTGTTAATTGTAATTCAGTTTGAGCAGCCAGGTGAGCTTTGATGATCCACTGTCCACGAGGGTCTTGTAACGTGTTATCAATGGCTTTAAATACATTTTTTATCGCAGCAGGAAGGTGGCTTGGCAATATGCCCGATTGTAATAACTGCTGATTGATATACAGTGTTTTTTTTTCTAAAGAGTGACTTGTCCACCACGACACACCATGAAGGCTAATCTGTTGTAAAATTTGATGAATAAAAATACCAGTATTTTTTAGAATATTATTCGGTAATTGAAAGCCCTTTTTTTTACGATGATAAGTAATAGAGTTGCGTACAGTGCTTTCTTTGATGGGGTTAACCCAATCAAGCGTTAATCGGCGAATAGGACGATTTTTTTTTGCAAGAGAGAAAAATGGTGTCTCAGCTATTTCTGGTAAGGACAGTTCATCGAGCGTGATAGAACACCACAACTTTTCAAGTAGACTATTCGGCGGAGGGTTTATTATTTTATCGTTTTCTTGTGTGCATGAAAAAAATAAATGTAATTGTTGCTTCGCGCGCGTTGCTGCGACATAAAGCAACCGTCCAGTTTCATAATCATTCTTAATAGCGTGTTGTCGTTTAATATACTGATAAATAGTATCGTCAGATTGTCCAACCGCATGAACAGGCGCGATAATCAAAGCATTATGCGCTGTGAGTCGTGGGCGTTCCATCCATAATAATAATTGTTTATCCTCATTGGGTGATCTGCGTTCCAGATGAGGAAGAATAACAGTATCAAACTCAAGCCCTTTGGCATTATGAATCGTCATGATTTGTAACGTATTATCAGCTTGATGTTGAGGCGTTGCATATAATAAATTAACGTGGTGATGCAGTGCGTGACTATCTGGGAAATCGCCGCTTTTATCGAGTTTTTCTAATAAATTAAAATAGGCTTTCGCATCTTCTAAATCATCAGGCAGTTCTGTGGAAGCAGGGCCGCCCAATGCAATCCAGGTATTTTCAAGCCAGGCACGTAATGAATATCGGTAACGATCAAGCAACGCAAGCTGCAAAACAGGTAAAATACGCGCTAAACGCTGTTGGCCATCGGAACTTAATTTTTGTAAATATATTTCATTTTTTAATTGTTCGGCTAAAGTGATAGTAGAATGATTATCTGTGAGTATCAATAAATCATGAAGCGTTAACCCACACCAAGGTGCGCGTAATAATGCAAGCCATGCAATGCGATCCACAGGATGCAATAATGCGCGCGTCAGCGCCATCAGATCTTGAATAACAGGACGTGTACTCAATGGGTCAATATCAATTGCTTTATAAGAGATATTATTTGTTTTTAAGGCGGGAATAATGGAAGTTAAATGCGTGCGGGAACGGACTAGAATTGCAATCGTTTCATTTTTATTTTTTGTAGAATTATCGAGTTTAATTTTCTGTATCAATTGCACAATAGAGGTAGCCTGCGCGCGCGGTGTCGTGTTTATGAATTGATGTAATGTCACGGCTTGCCTACCTGTTTCATCAGAGTTAGCAATACTTGCGCTATAAGAAACTGCGCCTGTTGCAATCTCTTCCTCCTTGGGTAAAATTTTCTGAAAATGTTGATTCAGCCAATGAACGATGCCAGGCACAGAACGAAAATTCACAGACAGTGTGAGAGGTTCCAAATGAATGTGATTTAAACCCATGCGACGGGCGCGGATAAAATAACCCACTTCCGCTTCACGGAAGCGATAAATAGATTGCATCGGATCACCCACAACGAATAAAGTACGGCCATCGTTCGGTTCCCATCCCGCCGTTAATTTTTCAATAAGACGATATTGGCTGCTGGATGTATCTTGAAATTCATCAATTAAAATATGTTGCAGTTGATAATCTAAAGCAAGCGCCTTATCTGTAGGGGTATCCTCATTACCTAATGCACTGAGTGCAGCTTGTGCATTTTCGATATAATCAATTTTTCCGCGTTGTTGAAAAACCAGTTTAAGCTGTGCTACAAGCACGCATAACACTTGATGTAATGCCTCTAATATTTGCCATTGTGTTTCTGAGTAGGCAGCATCAGGCGCTAATTGAAGTTCTGTAAAAGCAGAGATAAGATCAGCATGCGCTTTCAATTTTTCTATTAAAATTAACATACGTTGTTTCATAGTATCAAATACTATTTTCTCATCAGCGTTTTTACTGCTGCTCGGCGCTGGAAATCCAATGGATTTATTGACTTGTTTTCGCCATTCAAAATCTTTAGTCAACAGTAATTCCGTAAGACCTAGCCAGGCAGGTTTATCTGAGATTTTTACACCAGGAAAATTTTCTAAATCAAGACAGTGCATGATTGGCGAACAAGAATTTTCTTTTGCCAATTGATGAGCTGCGAAATTCGCCAAAGTCAGAAATTCACTGCTATATTCTTTTGGAAATTTATTTTTTAAATCCGTGAGTGACGCAATAGTTATTTCTGAAAGATGTTCCTCAAGTTTTTTTCGTAATTCAGGATTGTTCGTATTGAGCATAATATGAGGCAACCATTGGTCACGTTTTTGAAGCAAATGAATGAGCAAGGCTTCCAATTTATTTAAGTCATTATCAACATGTGATAATAACTGGGCAATAGCTGCTGACCATGCGGTATCTTCTTCCAGAGACAATAAGAATTCTTGCACAGCAGCTTGATAGAGCGAAGCAGGATCATCGGTTAGATCAGGCGGCGCACCAAAATGAGCGAGTATAGGTAATTGTCTTGTGAGATAAGCATTGAAAGAATCAATAGTTTGAATGCGTAAGCGATTCGGATTATTTAATAAATTCCACCCCAATAATTGATTACGCTGCAAAGCCGCTTTTGCTAAATGCCAAGTGGTTTTAGCATGGGAAGCTACTGGTTCAGAAGTATTGACTGCATTACTAAGAGTGTTAATAATACGCGTCCGCATTTCAGAAGCGGATTTTTTAGTAAAAGTAATCGCTAAAATTTCTTCGGGTTGTTTTACATAACAGAGTAATTTTAAAAAACGTTGCGTTAATAGCTCAGTTTTTCCAGAACCTGCAGGGGCTTGCACGATGAATGACTTTTGAGGGTTCAATGCAGCCTGACGTTGTTCATGGTCTGGTGTGGTATTGGTCATGGGCAAATTTTTTACTTTTCTTAAGGTTATTTTAAGGCTAATAGGATATTATGCTACCACTAAAATACAAGATGAGGATAGAAAATGCGTTCTTCTGCTGTGCTTCCTAACGTATTAGAGCCGCCTGCTTCTAGCGATTTTATTCGAGGTGAGCCTTTAGAACAAGCGCCTCAATCAGAACAAGATAAGATCGTACTTGAAGAAGAGAGATTAACGGCTATGCGAGCCCTGCTTGCTGATTTAAAAAAGAATGATGATGTTGAAGAAAAAGATCAACTCCAAGAACCTGCGCCACTGCTATCAAGAAAATGGTGGGCAAAACCAGCCTATGTTTTTCTCATGCTATTTAATGTATTGTTTATGGCGATAGGCGGATTTCTTGGCATGCAAGAAGTATTACTGGATGCTATTCCTACTATATCACCCTGGGTAATGAATCTGATTAGCGGCTGTCTTGCAGCGTGTGAATGTGCCATGTCTTATTCTATTAGTAGCCCTTATGTTAAAAAAGGGCTGGGTCTCCCAGAGGACGAGATAGCTAGAACAATTACGATGATTCAGGCGGAACAATGCCAGGTAACAGAAGCCATTAATGCTAAATTACTGTCTCCTCAATACTATCAGGTTATGACTCAGTCAGATTATTCTAAACAGGCAGAATTAGCTTCACGTTTTAACGACCATGTTTCAAATATAAAGCCTATCGAATTTCAAGAACCTGTTTTTAAAAAAAGAGTAAGATTATTTTTTACAGCCGTTAATATGATTTTAACAATCACTAACAGTTTTTATATGACAACTGCTTTTTTAAAAGCAGTAGCAGCTACATTGGTGGGAACGCCAGTGGGTTGGGCTGTGATAGCAGGTGTGATTCTTATTCAGCTGGGTGTGACTTCGATTATGCGTTCTGAAAGTATGTTTGAAATGTTAAATCCCGAAGTAGTAAAAATAAAAGAAGCTAAGAAAAAAATTAACTCTTTTAAAAATAAGATAAAAGATTTTCAACTTATATCAACAGGGTTACAAGAGAAAGAGAATTTATTGCTAGAGCAAAGAGATTCTGGTAAAGCATTCAGATTTTGTACCGAGGATACCCATAATGGTAATGGGGTTAGAAAGAGAAGGTATTCCGCCCCTCTCGTTCAGACTCTTTTTAACAATCTCCCAGCTGATGGGGCCGCTGGTTTACCTCCTGCAGCGCCTGCTCTAAAGCTCGAGAGGTAACTCTCTTCCCAGAAATAATGCATCTTTTTTAAAATTTTCGCCGAAAATTTGAAATAATATTGCAAATTTCGAGAACATTCATCTAACGGTGTCATTCCCGCGAAGGCGGGAACCCATTTTGCCTTGTAGCTAGACTGACCTTAGTAAAAAATTTCCATTGACTAAGGCAGGTTTAATGACATGTGAGAGAATAGGTTCGCCTTCGCGGGAATGACACCGTTAAATGAATATTTTTTATTGATCCTGTGGCTAGCTATATAACTTGATAAAAAATGAAGAACTTATTGATTGAATGTTATAATCCGTACTATAATATGTACATGTACGTAAAATTGGAGATTTTTTAGTGACAACCATAACTTACACTTCTGCCCGCGCTCATTTAGCTAAAACAATGCAACGGGTTTGCGAAGATCACGTGCCTATTACTATTACTCGATCTAATGCAGAGCCTGTGGTCATGCTCTCGTTATCTGATTTTGAAGCGCTCCAGGAAACCCATTATTTGCTAAAAAGCCCTGCTAATGCAGCCAGACTGGCTGAAGGGATTGATGAAACTGAAAAAATGATAGCTGATGATAAGGCAAAGTAATGCAAGTCATTTATTCAAAGTGTGCTAAGGAAGATATAGCCTATTGGAAAAAATCAAATGCTAACATGCTGAAACGAATTGATTTACTTATTGCTGATATTAAGCGGAATCCTTATACAGGCATTGGGAAGCCTGAGCAGTTGCGATTTGAGAAATCGGGTTATTGGTCAAGAAGAATTGATCAAGAACATCGGTTAGTTTATAAAATAGTGGATCACAAAATTTATATTGTGCAGTGTAGATATCATTATTAAGGTCTCTTGATCACCCATTCGATTTCTTCAAAAACTTTTCCATCTTTTTTAAAGAAATAGCTTTCTTCAAAGGCGATAAATAATCAATATTTAATTTACCCAGCAAATGATCAATTTCATGTTGCAAGCAATGTCCCAGTAAGCCAGTGCCTTCTATTTCAAAAAACCCGCCTTTTTCATTTTGGGCGCGCACTTTTACATAAGTCGCACGTGGTGTTGTGGTATACGTGCCAGGAATAGAAAGACAGCCTGCGGACATTAATTCTGAACCGCTTTGCTCTATAATCTCAGGATTAATCATACAAAACGGTTTATTTTTTTCTTCAGATATATCAATGACTGCAACGCGGTTAGCCAACCCAATTTGCGGAGCAGCCAAACCACAACCATTGGCGTGGTACATAGTCTCATACATATCTTGTACCAACTGAGCAAGCGCATCATCAAATTCAGTAACAACGTCAGCTATCTTATGTAACGCTGGATGATGAGAATAATAAACAATAGGAATTAAAGCCATTCAGGTTTCCCTCTATCTTATTTATCTAATTTCTTATAAAATTCTGAGTCTGTTCAGAATGTTACAAACTGCTTTAACTTTTTTCAAAATTAGGAATTATACTATATTAAGGGACAATTGACAGGCTTTTAAGGAGATTATTTTTTACTAAATAGATTGAAAAGATTTGCTAATGGGAATAATGTTGTATAAAGTGCGTTCAGGGATTTTACGGGAAGGAATAGATAATATCATCTATAATAAAAATGTTTTTGGAGGAAGAAAGTATGGCAACTAATAACACGCAATCAAGCAAGAAAGTCGTTCAGGCAGCAGTGACTTTTCCTACAAGTACTGCTGTGGCAGCAAATGATAAGAATGCCAAGCAAGTTTTAGAAGTAGTAGCAAAAGAGCTAGATAAGGCAATAGGACGGAACTTAGCATTAGTGGCTGAAAGTAAGAAGACTTTAACAACAGGAAAACAGCAAAACCAAGACACACAAGCTTCTACTCCTGGCATGAGGCACAGATAATATTTATATCACAGAACGAGTAGGAGAGAGGTATGTTTGACCGGTTGCAAAAACCATTCTTGACGGTTGAAACCGGAGAAGCATACCAACCTGTCCGTTTGGCTTATACCCTGCATGACCCCAATCAATTTGTACAGACTTTAGAAAATTTAAAGTGTATCCAGAGAAATTCTATGCCAAATTCCTGGAACTGGTTTTGGCAGGCAGAATGTAACGATCTACCTTTTGAGTCCGTCAGTGCTTTTCAAAGAACGCCTGATCGGCCCATTCGGCTTGGAACGATCACGCAGCGCGAAGGCAAGGTTTTTTTAAGTTTAACTTCTTTTAAACGTGCTTGCCTGGCAGTACCTTTTTTTCATAAAATATGGGATCAAAAAGTAGTCTGTATCCACCAGGCTGATTTTGTTAATAAAGTGTTCTCGCTGAGCGAACGGTTACCACACGGATTTACCGAATTATTTAAAGAGGAAGAACTCGATCGCATTTTGCATCAACGTTTAGAAGATTATTCAAAAGTAGAAGAACAATGTGAATTAGCGCCTACTGTTGAAGAAGCATTTGGTATATTGTCTGACTATGCAGAAGCTGAAGCTAAAAAACGATTGCCTTATGTAGAACGTTATTTATTTGAAATTCGCGAAGAAGATGACTCTGAGGTGGTTTTCCTTTCTTTTTATGTTTATTTGCGGGCCCGCGAACTTGTTGCAATTAAGCGTTGGTTTAGCCAAGTGGGGTTTGAAGCGTCTGAATCGACAGATGCAACATTGACGCAAGTGTTTGGGGATATGGGAGTTGATCTTTTTTAAGTAGTTGCAGCTCGCGCATTGAGCACATCCTGCCCGCCATAAAGAATATTTTTAGTGGTTTGTGGTGCAGGAGAAATTATCGATTTCATGGCTAGATTAAGATCAGTGAGTGACGCAGCAGAGACAGATAGACCTAAAGATAGCGTGACCAAAAAAAGAATGAGTTTTTGCATTTTTGCCTTCCCGTTTCATTAAGATGGTTAGGACAAATTATACTTGATCAGCGGGTTCATGCAACCCGTTATTTTCAAAATCAACCCCAGTCAATTCGACTTGCTCAATTTGCTCAAAGCGTTTCGTAATTTTTCTGGCAGAAGTATGGACTTGCTCGACATCAGAATGGGCTTGAGCAATGTGTTGCGTTAAAGTATCCATTCGTTTCTGGAAACGCCCAAAATCAGCCGCAAGCAAGTGTAAATGTTGTTGAATAATATGAACTTGCTGGCGTGTGGCAGCATCTTTTAAGACAGCGCGAGCCGTTGTTAAAATAGCCATCATCGTTGTGGGAGAGACGAGCCAGACTTTGGCGCGATGTGCAATTTCGACTAGATCAGGGTAATGCGCATGAATTTCAGCAAAGACAGCTTCTGCGGGTATAAACATCACAGCGCCATCTGCTGTTTCCCCTAAAATAATATATTTTTCCGCAATGTCTTGAATGTGTTTACGAATATCTATTTTAAATTGTTGTTCTATCTGCTTTCGCTCCCCTTCACCGAGTGCGGAATTCATAAGGAGGCGAAAATTTTCCAGTGGAAATTTTGCATCAATAGCAATATTCCCCGTGGGTTCAGGCAGTAATAAAAGACAATCAGCTCGTTTACCATTGCTCAAGGTATGTTGAAAAGAACAATGTTGTTCAGGGATAACATTTCGAATAAGGGCAGATAATTGAACTTCGCCAAAAGCGCCGCGTGAGTGTTTATCACTGAGAATTTCTTGCAAACTCCCGATACTACTCGAAAGCTCTGCCATTTTTTTTTGGGCAGCATCAATAAGCGCTAGCCGTTGAATGACATGGCCAAATGTTTCTGTGGTTTTTTCAAAGCCCTCCGCGAGACGCTTGTCAACTTGATTATTAATTTCTTTTAAACGTAAATCAGTGGTATGAGTGAGGGAATCCACACGTTTTCCAAGGTGGTCTGACGAATGGGTGAGCGCTTCTTTGACTTGCAGACGTGTTTCCTGAATGCCTTTCTGTAATGTATCTTGTAATAATTTTATGGCAAGTAATAAAATGCCGATAATGCCAATAAAAATAGCGATAAGAAAAATAATGTTTAACATAATGAATCCTAAGAATTGCAATGTATCAGATTAAACTGCAGATGGTTTAAATATTGTGTTGATCTATTTTGCAGTGAAGGAGAAAAAAATCGGACACTTAAAAAATGACGCCCAATACTAATTTCAGGATAAGCGGGTGCATTAGTCGGTATGCCAACGCGTATTAGCCGTAAGTTAATTTGTGGATTGAGTAATTCTTGATAAAACCCATGTTCCGCCGTTTTCTGTTGTGGCTTCGAGCCGTTTCCTCGAATGAGTTGTAATATGAGATTTGATGCAGATCGAATTGTATCAAATTCAGTAAGCCATTCGAGAAGGGTCGAATGGCGCACCGCCTCGGATTGTTGCAACCAATAATAATAGAGGGGAATGTCAAAACTACACCCCCCTCCTGGACTGGCTAAATGCAATCGTAAATTATTGAGTAACTCAATTTCACGTAGGTTATGCCCGATCTTTTTGCCGCTATCAATAAAGCAGCGTGTGAGCCTGTCCAATTGGTTTAATAGATCTGCCAATTTCTCTTGATCAATTTGCGACACATTTTGTAATCTTGCCAGTAACTCTTGTTGGTGGCTCAATTCTTTTGCTAATTTTGCTTTTAAATCAGGTCGATCGAGTAATTGTAATAGATGAATAATCAATGTCACCGTATTGCGCGTATTGGGTATCGCTTTTTCTTTAACTTGATGATCTATTTGATAAAATAATTGCTCAAGACGCAAGCACACTCGAATCAGTTCGTTTAAGGGTTGCTCATAAATAATCATAGTATTCGTATTCATTTTTTGATTATAACCCAGCAAGTCTTCTAAGAAATAGAATAATATAGTATTTCCTCTAAAAGCTTACTGGTGCCGATGCGAAAAACAGTTGGGCATACCCAGTTATTTCCCATGATTTCATGAGCGAGTTGTATATAAGAGAGCGATTGAGCAACGGTGCGGATTCCACCTGATATTTTTAACCCAATAGGCGTGTTATTTTGTTCTTTTATCGTTGTTAAAATAATTTTCGCAGCCTCTAGCGTAGCGCCTTGCTTCGTTTTACCAGTTGAGGTTTTAACAAAGTCAGCGCCTGCTTGAATGACATCTTGAGTGATCATTTTGATTAATTCAGGGGAGGGTAATTCGCCAGTTTCAATAATCACTTTTAATTTGAGAGGGTGTTTGCAAAGTGCTTTGGCTTGGGCGATACACTCTAGCGCTTTTGTTTTTTCACCTTGAAGATAGACGTGATATGGAAAGACCATATCAATTTCATTGGCTCCCTCGGCAAGCGCTGTTTCAATTTGATGAAGTATATCGAGTAGCGCGCCATTACCATTCGGGAAATTAACGACAGTGTCTATTTTGATGGATGTTTTTTTAAGTGTGTTTGCAGCCAGTTTTACGAATTTGGGGTATATACAAACAGAAGCCACGTTTCCGAAAGGTGTTTGTGCTGTTTGACAAAGCGTGATAATGGATTTTTCATCATCATCTGTATTTAATCTGGTTAAATCGAGTAAAGGGATAATATTAAGAATATCTTGATTTCGAGAGGTTATCATTTTGGGTTCCGCAGGTTGTTTTTGCTATTTATTTTAGCACCATAATGATAAAATTAAGCAATTTTTTAGATATTTAAGGTATCAAGTCATGTTTTCACACTATGTTAAAGACCGTAATATTTTAGCAGTATTGTTATTAGGATTTTCGTCAGGGTTACCGTTAGCATTGACAGGGGCCACGTTGCAAGCATGGTTTACGCAAGCAGGGGTGGATATTGTCACCATTGGGGCTTTTTCATTAGTCGGTTTGCCTTATGTTTGGAAAGTATTGTGGGCTCCCTTATTAGATCGGTTTGTTCCGCCCTTATGGGGAAGAAGACGGGGGTGGATACTGATCACCCAGCTTGGATTATGTGTAATGTTATTCTTGCTGGCTCAGATGAATCCGCAAACACAGCCAGCTTTGATAGGTATATTGGCATTGGTTATTGCTTTTATTTCAGCCTCACAAGATATTGCAATTGATGCGTATCGGACAGATATTCTATTGCCTGATGAGCGGGGTTTAGGTGCGGCGGCCTCTATGTTTTCTTATCGCATTGCGATGTTAATTTCGGGTGGGTTCGCCCTTGTTTTTGCTGACCATTTTGGGTGGCGCTTGACGTATGAGCTGATGGCAGTATTGATAGGTCTTTCTATTATTTCAACGTATTTTTCGCCAGAAATATCGGACGCGATCCAAGCGCCAAAGACTTTTTTAGACGCAGTTCAGAAGCCTATAGTTAATTTATTTAAACGTGACAAAATTGGCATTATTATTTTGTTTATTATGTTTTATAAATTGGGTGATGCAATTGCATTAGCCTTGATTAGTAATTTTTTGTTGCATGGATTAGGGTTTTCTTTAACAGCAGTTGGAATAGCACATAAGACCGTTGGATTATTCGCGACTATCGCAGGTGCTTTTTTAGGAGGTACATTACTGACGCGGTTAAGTTTATTTCGCGCTTTATTTTTATTTGGATTGTTTCAAGCATTTTCCAATTTAATGTTTATGTTCCTGGCTATTGCAGGAAAAAATTATGCGTTGATGGTAAGCTCTATTTTTATTGAGGCATTTTGCAGTGGTATGGGCACCGCAGCCTTTGCGGTTTTTCTAATGGCACTGTGTGACCACCATTATACAGCAACGCAATTTGCGTTTTTTTCAGGAGTAGCCGCACTAGGTCGTGTATTAATAGGGCCGATTGCGGGATGGATGGTTGTTTATATGGGTTGGGTGAATTACTTTGCCTGGTCTTTTATTTTATCGGCGCCAGGTATTTTGTTATTATTTGCATTACGCAATAGAGTGAGCTTAAATGAAGTTAAAATTATTTAGTCTCAAACTAATATTATTTATTGTTAGTTTATGTTGGCTATGTATCGCTGCAGGAGCAACGGATACGAGAGATTTAGATAAATCAAAAGTCGTTGAGCAACAAATAGAAATTGTTAAAAATAGACTTGTTCAAGCGAAAATCGAGTTAGCGAATTTACAAAACCAGAAAGATGCAAAGATTGTTACATTAACTACGTCTGCACAGTCAACGGATTATATTAATAAACAATGGCTCGATTGGGTCAAGCTTAATGCTGAAGCTGCACAATCCAATTTAGATGGTATCCATATTGAGTTGGTTGAATCACAGCAAACGATGGATTTGATTTCAAAAGACATAGAAACGATGACAGAGCAGCTTAATGCTTTTGATATGTTTGGCATAAAAGATACCCATCATAATACACCTGCATTACAGGCAAGATTAGCTTATCAAAAATCACTTTTTCAGCTTGAAAAAAGCCATTTGGATTATTTGCAAAAATTAGAAAAAACGACCCAGAATATCTTACAATTTTATAATGATAACTATGCGAGTATAGAAGCGCTACTGAAATCACGTACGTTGATGCAATTGAAAGAGCGCCAGGCAAAGTTTGAAATTGATTACCAACATCAGCAAGCAGTTTGGCTTCAACGATTAAATGAGTTGCATGGAGAGCTTGCTCGGCAAGATCAGGCTCAGTTAACGGAGCCGCCAGGATCTTCGAAATTAGAAAATCAAATTTTTTATGCAAATGAAAATGTCAATTTACTTTACATGCAGATGTTGATTGCGCGTTATCAAGACCAGATTCAGCAATTGAAAGTGTCAGTCTCGCGCAGCACATCTATTACATTGCTCAATAAAGTAAGCGAAAAAACACAGGTTTTAAGTAAGCAACTGGCACGTGTGAATACCTTGCTGGTGACGCGTATCACTCTTTTAGAAAGACGTCAACAATTCCACGCGCAAACGAGAGGGGAAGATATTGCTTTAGAAAATCAATATAAAATAGCCAGGCAAAATGTAGAGAATTTAACAAATACGTTGCTTACGTTTCGCATTTCTTTAGATCAAGCGGTGAAGCAAGCATTATCTGCTCGCCAGGGATTTTTTGGTTTGGGTGCGGAAACATGGCACGATTTATGCAATCAAACAATCTTGGTTCCAGGGTTAACTTTCCAAATGATCAAGAGTCTATCGCAAACAGTGGCACAGGTATTCTATGCAAAGAATATCGCGGGATGGTTTTTTTTAGGGTTTTTTGAAATTCTTTGGTATAGTCTATTTTATTTTTTCAGTCGTTTTTTATCGAGAATACTTTTAGCGATTCCAGATCATGCGCTCGGACACATTAGCTTGAAATGGCTGAGTGTTAAACTGCTTCATCGTACATTGTTGGATATAGCGGTGCTTGGTAATATTTTTTGGTTTTTTCTGATTAACAAAATCCCATCGCAAAATTTTAATTTTATTATTTATGTAGGGAGCGTGTGGCTACTTTTTAAAGCGGTTATTACGATTGCTCGGCTTTGTCTAGTCGAAACAGTGCATGATCGCGCAGGTCATGATGTGCGTTTGTTTTATCGGTTAAAATGGACGTTATGGATCGGCGGTGTGATTACGGCGTTAACAGTGTTTCTTTATCAGCTTCCCTTGATTGAAATGCAAGATTCTTTTTATCGTTTATTTTTACTGTTTCTGGTGGTGGTCTCTATTTTTTTACTGCGCGCGCGCGAAGTCTTTACGGGACTTATTTTATTGCACATTGACGAGCATAGAACGTATTTTAGAAGAGTTGTGCGTTTGTTAGTTGTTTTGTTCCCACTGGTTTTATTAGTTAATTCAGCGATAGGGTTTTTTGGATTTATTAATTTTGTATTATCTGTTTATTGGTATGAGGGTGTTTTTCTGGCAGTGCTAGTGGGTTATTTGTGGGTGAGAGGATTGTTTTTTGATGTGATGGAATATTTTTCCCATTTATTAATTCGGCATGTGGCGAATGGGTGGTTGTGGACGGAAGCCTTTCTAAAGCCTATCAATAAAATATTGCAGATGATTTTATTTTTTGGCGCATGGGTTATTTTATTTTTTATCTATGGCTGGGATCGTCAATCGTTAGTCGTTTTGAAACTAGACCGATTATTGCATTATCATTTATTTGATATTTTAAAAACGAGCATTACTTTTTTAAGTATCATAGAACTCGTTATTATTATTTCATTATTATATTGGGCAGCGCGTTGGACGCGTGAATTTGTGTATCGTTTTTTATTATCGCGTACTAAAGATTTAGGCGTGCGTAATAGTATCGCGATTTTAAGCCAATATATGATGATTTTGGTAGGTGTATTCATTGGACTGCGCGTACTGGGAATTGATTTTGGTGCCTTGACGGTGGTGGCAGGCGCACTGGCGTTTGGTATTGGCTTGGGGCTACGTGATTTAGCCAATAATTTCGCCTGTGGTTTTTTATTATTATTTGAGCGGCCATTGCGTGTAGGTGATACCGTCAGTATTAACGATATAGAAGGCGATGTGATGCACATGGGTGGACGTGCAGTGACTATTCGCACGTTTGACCACATGGAATTGGTTGTGCCGAATACAGAAATTTTTAACAAAAATTTTATCAATTGGACAGCTAAAGATTATATCGTACGAACGGTTATTACTCTTAAAATTAACCGCCTGGACGATCCGCACCAGGTGCAAGAATTGATTTACGAAACACTAAAAAATCATAAAGATGTATTGAGCGATCCTATACCTGAAGTATTTTTGAAAGAATTATCAGGGGATTTAATCGAATTTGAAGTGCGTTACTACATCAACCTGCGTCAAGTGGTGTCGCGTGTGAGCGTGCGCTCAGAGGTATTAATGGCGATGTGGGACATGTTTAAACAACACGGCATTCAGCCACCGTATCCGCATCATGAGGTGCATATTCAGCGATACGATGGGGATATTTTATTATAATTTATCTTCTAGTATTATTAGTTTTTCTTAAATATTCTTTATTCTCTGCTTTTGTCTCATGTGCTTCTTTAGAGTTTTTGACTTTTTCCTGATAGCGTTTCGCTGATCCTAATTTCTTTTTAGCAGAGTCTATATTTCTTTGTTCTCTTTGTATATTTGGTATATTTGGCTCGAAAAGTTTACTACGAATAAAATGACTTATTTTTTCGCCTGCTATTGCGCCCACCATTGGCATTGCTGCGGCTGCTACTATGCCTGGCGGACTTACCACACATGCGATTGCAGCGCCTATGACTGCCCCTGCTATTGGTTTTGCTAGCATCAGTTTTAAATAATGGAGCAGTTGATACCCATAACGTTTCAGTGTGCCACCCCAGCTTTGTGGTAGTGCGTCAATGGCGTCATTAAAGCTATCTTTTACACGATCATACTCTTCTATCTGCTGTTTATATCTCTCTACTTGTTGGGTATATAAGGCTGTTTCTTCTGAGGAACGGGGAGGATGAGTATCTACGAGATTATTATTTTCATCACGTATGACACCATAGTATTGAAGGTATGCCTCTCCTACGATGGCTTGTTCTTCCATTAGTTTGATTTTTGCGCTGTGTAGATGCAAAAATGCTGCCCGCACCTCAGCTAGCTGAACTTTCATAGGTTGAGAACCCGTCTTTATTAAATCGTTAAGCTCGTTAATGAACATGACACAGGATATCTTGTATTGTAGTTCTGCGTAGTTTTCTGGTGGCTTTAATTCATTAATTTCTTTTTGAAGGGCACTCCAATCTTTGGGAACTTCTTCATCTGGAAGGCGCCTCACTTTTGTATGGCGAATTTTTTTTCGATTGATTCCTGTAATAATGCAGGGATGGAGTTGTCTCTAGAAATTTCATTTTTTAAGTCGGTAAGTAGAGCGTTTTTTAGCATACCAAACTCTGCAATTTGCTCGTTTCGTGAATTTGACATATCAAACCTCCATTGATTAAGAGTGATGAGAGTAGCTGATAAATGAAGTATAGAGCAGAAGATCTATTTTGCCTGTTTAGTGCTTGATTTAGTATCTTATTGATTTTGGTGGATTAAGATGCAAAAAATGTGTCTAATCCACTCTACCTTTTTGTATATTAACCCGGTTTTTGTTTTTCACTAGGTTCGTAGGCAATCACAGTGCCTGTAACTTTCTTATTGTCATAGACGATGTTAATAATCGCATCGCCGCCCATGGAGGCTGCTAGTGTGCGGAGGGTGTCGTATAGGCAGGCCGCCTGTCTTTTGATGCCCCCCGGGTTATATTCCGGGATACTGGTTTGTCCAATAATTTTATAAGGTATTTTAATCACATTTTGTTTTTGAGTATAAACAGCGATTGCAAAAGGATCTTTTGTTGTATGGGTTTCCGTAGGGGGTATTGGGGAGGATGGCGTTGTAGCGCAGGCCGATAAATAAAGCGCTATATAAATAGTCGTAAGCCAGTATAATATCTGCATAGCAATGGTCCTTATCGCGTCGCATGAAAATGGATAAATAATAGTATGACAAATTTTTTAGAAATTGCACGACATGATTTACTAGACCCCTCAGGTTTGACAGATAGCCAGTTGCAAGGAGTATTAGGGACTGTATTGGGTCATGCAATAGATCACGCGGATTTGTATTTTCAATCTTCTTATTCTGAAAGCTGGGTTTTAGAAGATGGCATTATCAAAGGAGGCAATTATCATATTGATCGTGGCGTGGGCGTGCGTGCCATGAGCGGAGACAAGACAGGATTTGCTTATTCAGATGATATAGACAAACCAGCGTTGATGCAGGCGGCGCAGGCGGCGCGTAGTATTAGCCACCAAGAAGGTCATCAAGCTGTTTCAACCTATCAATGGATGCGTGGCCACGAATTATATTTACCTGTCAATCCATTAAATTCTATTACTGAAAATGACAAAGTCGCATTGATGCAGCGTTTGGATGCTTATGCACGTTCCCAAGATCCGCGTGTGATACAAGTGAATGTGAGCCTGGCGGCGGAATATGACACAGTATTAGTCATGGCGAGTGATGGACATTTGGCTGCGGATGTGCGGCCTTTAGTGCGTTTAAATGTGAGTGTCGTGGTTGAACAAAATGGCCGACGTGAACAAGGGTATGCGGGTGGCGGCGGTCGTTATGATTATCTGTATTTTTTAGAAGGGGACCGCGCGGAAAGTTATGCGCATGAGGCTGTTCGGCAAGCACTTGTGAATTTAACTGCTATTGATGCGCCCGCAGGCACAATGCCCGTTGTCTTAGGCCCCGGCTGGCCAGGTGTTTTATTGCATGAAGCAGTAGGGCATGGCTTGGAAGGTGATTTTAATCGCAAAGGGTCTTCTGCGTTTAGTGGGCGAATGGGGCAAGCAGTGGCTTCTCCTGTTTGTACTGTGGTGGATGACGGCACGCTTCTTAACCGTCGCGGTTCTTTAAATATTGATGATGAAGGAACGCCTACGCAATGTACTGTACTGATCGAGAAAGGTATTTTACGCAATTATATTCAAGATAAACGTAATGCCCGTTTGATGGGGACGCAGTCAACAGGCAATGGCCGGCGTGAATCTTACGCACATGTTCCTATGCCACGCATGACAAATACTTACATGCTTGCCGGCGAATCAACACCCGAGGAAATTATTGCCTCTGTCAAAAAAGGAATGTATGCCGTGAATTTTGGTGGCGGACAAGTTGATATTACATCGGGTAAATTCGTTTTTTCAGCAAGTGAGGCGTATTTAATTGAAGATGGCAAAATAACAGTGCCTGTGAAAGGCGCAACATTGGTAGGTAATGGGCCTGAAGTGATGATGCGAATTTCGATGGTGGGAAATGATTTAAAATTAGATTCGGGGATTGGTATTTGTGGCAAAGACGGGCAGAGCGTGCCCGTTGGAGTAGGACAACCTACCTTAAAGGTGGATTCGTTAACGGTAGGTGGCACTGCAAAATAAACAAATAGAGATACGGCGTGCCCTCCCTGTTACTCAAGCAGTTATCACTTTATTTTCTAGGGATCACTCAGGCATTTTCCGTGCCGCAGGCGGTCCGGGTCAAATTTTGTAATCGTTCAAGGGGCTTTTGAGTATGCGCAAAAAGCTTGGATTTGAGCCAAGGTCGCTAGTATATGAGCAGATTTTTATAAAATTTTCTCGCGAGATTGGCCAAATACGAACTTTGCCTGTTAGGGCGTGAACACTTACCCAATTTTCGGAGAACGTTCATTTAACTGTGTCATTCCTGCGAAAGCTTGTCATTCCCGCGAAGGCGGGAACCCATTTTGACATGTAGCTAAAC
>JBEPVM010000032.1:0-19691 GCA_041690995.1 Gammaproteobacteria bacterium
AAAAGAGAATTTTAAGAAATGCGTATGCTTAAGGTAGTGCCATTGGGGTCTGGTGGGTACTCCAATAGAAAAAATAATCTTACATTAACTCCCGGTATAAATCTTTCCATTGCGGATTCATGTTCTCGATGACATTGATCTTATATCGCCTTTTCCGAGAATATTCATTTCACTGTGTCATTCCCGCCTTCGCGGGAATGACAAGCTTTCGCGGGAATGACACCGTTAAATGAGCATTCTCTATTTTTCTTTAAACCGTATTCATGTGGGATTGTTGAACCCCAATCGGGCAAAATGCCCTTCTAACTCATCTGTATTATTAAACCGAATTAAGACATAGCCGCCGCCACGTTCTTCGCAGTCTATTTTGACTGCATTGCCGATATGGTCAGAAAGCGCTCTTTCGAGCTGTTTAATATTGGGATCGCTGTAAGGGCTATTTTCTGGTGTGGATTGCTGTAATTTTTTTGCCTCTAATTCCATTTTGCGAACGCTCCAATTTTTTTGAATGCTTAACTCAGCGAGTGAGAATTGAATTGGTTGTGGCAAACCCGCGAGAATTTTTCCGTGGCCTTCTGCTAATTGACCTGACTCCAGTAATTTTTGCACACGTGGATCAAGTTTTAATAAACGTAATATATTCGTGATAGCCGTTCGAGATTTTCCGACTGCTGCTGCCACTTCTTCGTGTAAATAATGAAATTCATTGATTAATCGTTGGTACGCTTCTGCTTCTTCGATTGGATTTAAGTCCGAGCGATTAATATTTTCGATAATCGCAGCTTGTAATGCTTGCTCATCCGAATAATGACTGATTAAACAATTCACCTGCGTCAAGCCTGCTAATTGCGCTGCACGCCAACGCCGTTCACCCGCGACAATTTCATATCGGCCTGTCTCTAAAGGCCTGACAATAATGGGCTGTAATAAGCCGCCTGTTGTCATAATAGAATTCGCTAATTCTTGTAATTGCACAGGATCAAAATGACGGCGAGGTTGATATTGACCTCGTACAAGTTGTTCAATAGAAAGTTCTTGCAAAAGTGGTTTTTGTTTATTTGTCATAAATATCCTTATTTTATGCGTTTACGGTAAGTGGCGAGCCAGCGTTCATATTCATTTAGGTCGCCCGTAAAAGGCGTGATCTTGCCTTCCGCAACTAATAATAACTGATCCACTGTCGTACGTACTAGAAACCGATCATGTGAGACTAGAATAACAGCACCTTGGTATTCTTGTAATGCCATGCTGAGCGCATAGCGCATTTCTAAGTCTAAATGGTTAGTCGGTTCATCCAATAATAACAAATTAGGTTGTTGCCATACGATTAATGCGAGAGCCAGCCGTGATTTTTCGCCGCCCGAAAAATTTTTGACAGCTTCAAATGTGCGGGTATCTGAAAAACCAAAGCTGCCGAGATAGCTTCGTAATTCTTTTTCAGAACTTCTATCAGCCAATTCACGTAAATGAGCCAGTGGTGATTCTTCCAGGTTCAAATGATCAATTTGATGTTGCGCGAAGTAACCTATTTTTAGCCCACTGCCTGTATCGCGGCGGCCACTGGTAAGAGAGAGTTCCCCTGCTAATAATTTAATTAAACTTGATTTACCCGCACCATTAGGGCCTATCAATGCGATTCGATCATGCGGTGTAATACCGAGATTGATATGCGATAGAATCATTTTTTCGCCATAAGCAATGGTGCCGTTTTCGACACGGATTAAAGGGTTTGGACATTTGTTCGGTTCTTTGAAGTGAAACTGGAAGGGCGAATCCGCATGAACTGCGCTGACTGTTTCCATGCGTTCTAATGCCTTTACTCGACTTTGTGCCTGGCGTGCTTTAGACGCTTTTGCTTTAAAGCGCGTAATAAAACTTTGTAAATGCGCTACTTTTTTTTGGTGTTTTTCATAGGTTGCTTGTTGTAATAGAAGATCTGCCGCCAGTTTTTTTTCAAATGCCGAATAATTTCCTGTATATAATTTTATTTGGGTTTTTGAAAGATGGGCAGTGTAGTCAATAACGTGATCTAAAAAATCCCTGTCATGTGAAATTAATAATAACGTACCAGGGTAATTCATTAACCAGGTTTCTAGCCATAATACTGCGTCAAGATCTAAATGGTTAGTCGGTTCATCCAGTAATAAAACATCTGATCGACACATCAGCGCTTTAGCCAAATTGAGACGCACACGCCAACCGCCTGAAAAATCACTGACGGATTTTTGTTGTTCTTGATGACTAAATCCCAAGCCATTTAATAATTGTGCAGCGCGCGCGGGTGCTGTGTAGGCATCAATTTCAGCTAAGCGAGTATGGAGCATCGCAATACGATGGCCATCATTTTTTTCTTCAGCAATTAATAGCGCTTGTTCTAATGTTTGTAATTCCGCATCGCCTTCGAGCGCGTATTGCAGTGCAGATTGACTATACGCAGGTGTTTCCTGCGCGACATGGGCTAATTGAAGTTGTCGCGGGATGTCGAGTTGGCCTTGGTCTGTCTCCAGTTCTCCCATAATCATAGCAAACAAGCTGGTTTTACCAGTGCCATTGGCGCCAATAATTCCAATGCGTTGTTTAGGATAAATCGTCCAGTTAATATCTTGTAACAAGATATTTTTACCACGGCGCAAGGTGACATTTTGTAATGTGATCATAGTATTTTTTTAGGCTTTTTTAAATTTATTATAAGATAGCCTGCTAAGATAGCCAGTTTTGGTTCAAGAGTAAACACTATGGAATAATGTTTTTGGCATATTAAGCTGCTATACTTGTATAGCAAATCTATAGAGTAGAGGGGGAGGCCATCATGCTAGCATTACGATTACCTGATAACATTGAAAAAAGGCTACAGGCCTTAGCGAATAAGACGCATCGTTCTAAAAGCTATTACGCACGCGAAGCGATTATTATGCATATTGAGGATTTAGAAGATTACTATGAAGCTCTTGAGGTATTAAAAAAACCAGGCAAGCGATATTCAATGAAAGAAATAGAGAAAAAGTATGACTTGGAAGATTGAGTTTAGTGTTCACGCGGAGAAACAATTTTCTAAGTTAGATAAATATATTCAGAAAAAAATCATCCACTATTTGAAAAATATCATTGCCAGGAAAAACCCTCGGAACAGTGGTAAACCTTTATCTCATGATATGAAAGGGCTGTGGCGGTTTCGCTATGATGATTATCGTATGGTTTGCCAAATTTTGGATAATGAGCTTGTTGTCCTTGTTTTGAAAGTGGCGCATCGAAAGGAAGTTTATAAATTGTAGGGAGTTTGTAAGAAAAATTTTTAAAATCTTAATTAAAAATCTTAATTATTGTGTTTTTGTTTTATTAATGTATAATAAGAAAACAAAATTTAGCTAGCAAGAAAATACCAAAATGCGAAAAAGAAGAGTAAACTCAGAAACGCCTCTAAGACCACCCGGAGGTGATAGCAAAGGAGGGGGCTATACGCCAAAAGGCGCAGCAAAGGACCCCCGCTTTTCTCCGCGTGTTTTAGGATCACGCAGACATAATAGAGCTGCTTCCTTTCCTACAACTGAATTTTTTCAACTTCGAACAATACCTACAAGCGGAGCATCTATGTTTATGGAACAGATGGAAGATAGTATAGGACAAGAAGAGCAACAGCCAGAGCAACCACCAGAGCAACCACACCCACAACCACAACCACAACCACAACCACAACCACAACCACAACCACAACCACTAGATAACGGAGTAGTGGGTGACGCGGGGCAAGGAGTAGGAAATGAGGTGCCTGAAAGTGAAAAAGAACAGGGAGAAGAAGAAAAACATGATGTCGTGTCTCAATCTAGCGAAGAAGAAGACGATGTACCTGAACTCAAAGCAGAGGCGGAGGCACCACAAGACGAGATAGTAAAAAATTTTTTAGACTATTATAAGAATGATCGTGCAAATCACTTTATTTCGAGAGGAAGAAACGATGCATGGAGTTGGAGAAAGAGAAGCGGCCAAAAACCCATCACACTAGAAGAAATTATTTTTTATGCGATGACTCATCCAGGGGGTCGGACAGATACTATTCTTAAAACACACTATAATTGTAATGTTCATTGTAATACCTCTAATTTATCAGATACAGAAAAACAGGCAGTAATGAAGAGAGTACGAGAAGAAAAAATAACTGTACCAGAAAAGCATCAGGAACTTCTTAAAGAAATTCATAAGAAAGTTCGGCAATATAATAGTGATGTTGTAAGCGGCTTTCTTGCGGAAAGTAAGAAACAAAGAAAAGAAGGATGCTTTAAGTTTTCAGGGTGGTTTTGGTCGAAACCAGAAAATGTTAAACTTCCAAGTATCATTGATTACTCACGAAAAGGCTGGGTTCCTTGGTTTTTTTCTTTCATACCTGGTATTTATTCCGGTACTCGTACTTATGGTATTCTTCTTGATAACTCACTCTTTAAAGTGGATACCAGAGAGAAAAAGAATGTAGGGAAATCTTCAGCTCAAATTGCAGCAGAGCTATATGAAAAAGAGCAAAAAACATTAAGATAAATGTCAAAAAATGATATTTTTTGCTATAATTTGTTATTAAAGATTAGTTAATATGAGGTGGTTAAGTATGAATATTTCATTAACACCAGAGTTTGAAAAATACATTCATAATAAAGTGAAAAGTGGTTTTTATACCTCTGTTAGTGAAGTTGTTCGTGAATCACTTAGGTTAATGCGCACTTGTGATGACTTGCAGAAGCAGCGTATTAGCCAACTTAATCATGCTGTGGAAATTGGGCTAGCACAGTTAAGGTCTGGGGAAAAAGTCTCTGCATCAGAATCTTATCAACGGATAAAGAAAAAAATCAGTAAAAAGTAAAGAATTACATTCTATGAGAAATTATTTTTTATCTACTATTGCTGAGCAGGATATTGATGAAATTACTTCTTATGTTGCCCGGAATAACTCTGTTGCTGCATTAAAACTGCTTGATGCCTTATATGAATCAATGGATATGCTTTCCTTAAATCCAACGATGGGTCATAAAAGAGAAGACCTGACTAACAAACCAGTTCTTTTTTGGCCTTTCAAATGGCACTATCTTATTGTTTATAAGGATTGTTGCCCTGTTGAAATTGTGAGAGTGCTGAGCGGTTATAGGGATATATCGACCTTGCTTGGATGAGGTTAACATCATTCATTTTGCCTACTGACTCCTGTCTGTTTCCATGATATCTTATCGCTTCCTTATTTTAGCCCAAAACGGTTTGTAATCATGCAGGGTTGTGAAGAACAAAAAGCAAACGAAGTGTTTGATTTGACTGGGTTAACTCAGGCAGAGATCAAGGCGTTATTGCAGCACTACCATATCGCTTTAACAGTTGATGAAGCTCTGACTATTCAAAATACTATCTTAAAACGCCCGCCTTCATTATCAGAATTAGTGCTGTGGGCTATTCAAGGCTCGGAGCATTGTTCTTATAAGAGTAGCCGTCAATTTTTAAAAACATTGGTGACCGATGGCCCTAATGTGATTTTGGGCGCGAAAGAAGATGCAGGTATTGTCAGTGTGGCGACTGATCTCAAGGGTAAGCGTTACGGTATTGTGATGAGCCATGAATCGCATAACCATCCGTCACAACTGGTGCCTTATGAGGGCGCTGCCACAGGCATAGGCGGTAATGTGCGTGATGTGTGTTGCATGGGTGCTGAAGTCATTGCAGTCGCGGATGGATTACGTTTTGGTGATATTACACGCCAAAAAACGCAGTGGATTCAAAAAGGGGTAGTGAGTGGCATTGCAGGCTATGGAAATCCGATTGGTGTGCCTAATATAGCCGGTGATGTCTATTATGATGCGGGTTATAACGAAAATTGTCTCGTCACTGTTGTGACATTGGGTGTTGTACATGAAGACCATCTGATTCATTCTTATGCTCCCAAAAATGCAGAAGGTTATGTTTATATAGTAGTGGGGAAACCGACGGATAATAGCGGGTTTGGGGGCGCGAGTTTTGCGTCTATGGATTTAGAAGAAAATGATAACAATAAAGGTGCGGTACAAGAGCCTAATGCGTTTTTAAAACGGCATTTGTTGAAGGCAAATTATGCGTTATTTAAATTATTTCAAGAAAAAAAATGGATTGATCGAGTGGCATTTAAAGATTTAGGCGCAGGCGGTGTGGCTTGTGCCTCGGTTGAAATGGCGGAAGCGGGTGGTTATGGCGCTGACGTGGAGTTAGAGAAAGTCCCAACGAGTATGCCGAATCTGCATCCTTCTGTTATTTTGTGTTCTGAAACACAAGAGCGGTTTATGTGGGTTGTGCCACCTGATTTAGTCGATTTAGTTTTGACACATTACAATCATACGTTTGCTTTGCCGGATATTTCTGCAGGTGCTGAGGCGGCAGTTGTTGGGAAAATCCGTGCAGATGGTTTATATAGAGTGAGTTATTATGGCGAAGAAATCGTGCATGCGCGTGCCGCGGATGTGACAAAAGGGATACGCTATGATCGTCCTTATGCGCCTCTTCCTAAAAAATATACAGAGCCTAATTTAGAGAATCCAACGGATTATAATGCGTTATTACTTCAATTATTGTCTCACGAAAATATCGCATCACGCGCGCCCATTTTTGAAATGTATGATAAACAAGTGCAAGGCCGTACAGTGATTGAATCAGGTGAGGCAGATGCAGGTGTGATGCAGCCTTTTAATGAGAAAAAATATCCGCAGGAAATCCGTCAAACAGGTATTGCTCTCTCTTTAGATCAATGTCCGCGTTATAACAAAATTGATCCCTATTGGGGAGCAGTAAATGCAGTGATTGAATCAGCGCGTAATGTTGCTGCCGTTGGTGCAGTGCCTCAAGCACTCACTGATTGTTTATGTTTTGGCAATCCTGAAAAACCAGAACAAATGTGGGATTTTACAGAGTCTGTGCGTGGCATCGCAGATGCGTGTCGCGCGATTGGTTTGCCAGACTATCCAGGCGCATCGCTTCCTATTATTTCAGGGAATGTTTCTTTATATAATGAATCATCTGTTGGTGCGATTCCACCCAGCCCTATGATTAGTTGCTTAGGTAACATGCCTGATGTTTGTCGTGCTGTGACTAAACATTTTCAGAAAGTGGGGTCAGAATTATTTTTAATCGGTGAACGGTTAGATGAATGTGGCGGCAGTGTTTATTATGATTTATTGGGTGAACTCGGTGCGAATGTTCCTAAACCTGATTTAACAAAAATCGCTGCGGAAATCCAGGCGGTGACCACTGCCATTCAACAGAGTTTAGTATTATCAGCACATGATATTTCGGATGGCGGTATTGCTGTTGCATTGGCTGAAATGAGTTTTAAAAATCAAATGGGTATCTGTGTCACTATTCCAGGTGATTTATCTGAGACGAAAAAATTATTCGGTGAAACAGGCGGATTCGTTTTGGAAATCTCAAAAAATAAAGTAGCTGAATTGAAGAAGATTTTTTTACGTTATCAAGTGTCATTGATTAGTTTAGGTCAAACAATACAGCAATCCCAATTGCAAATACAAAACTGTATTGATATGCCTGTTCATAAAGCTAAAACAGCTTGGGAAAATGGATTGCGAGAGAAATTATTATGACAGTGATTAATTATAAATCGGCAGGTGTGGATATTCATGCAGGCAATGAAACAGTCAGACGTATTAAAAAAGCTGTGGAAAGTACATTTTCATCTCATGTGCTGACAGATATTGGTAGTTTTGGCGCGATGTATGATCTTAAATCTATTTTGCGTGATTACGAACATCCTGTTTTAGTGCAAAGCATTGATGGGGTCGGTACTAAAACCATTATTGCGCGCATGATGAATAAATTTGATACGTTGGGGATTGATTTAGTCAGTGCGACAACGAATGATATTATTGTGTTAGGCGCAAAGCCACTGACGTTATTAGACTATATTGCGAATGATAAACTACGGCCAGAAGTCATTGAACAACTCGTATTAGGCATGGTGAAAGCCTGTCGTGAAAATGGTATTGCACTGGTGGGTGGTGAAACAGCAGAAATGCCAGGGACGTATTTGCCAGGCGAGCATGATTTGGCAGGTGTGATTACAGGTGTGGTAGAAAAAGACCGTGCTATTTTAGGTAAAAACATCGCGCCAGGAGATGTTGTGTTAGCGTTTGTCTCGAGTGGGTTGCATACCAATGGTTATTCTTTGGCGCGTAAACTTTTATTTGACATAGGAAAATTATCTGTCGAATCTTATGTACCTGAATTGCAGCGTATGTTGGGCGAAGTTTTACTTGAACCTCATATTAACTATACTCGTCCTGTTTTACATTTATTAAAGCAGCAAGTGGCGATTAAAGGGATGGCACATATTACAGGGGGTGGTTTATTGGAAAATATTCCACGTATTTTGCCTACAGGTTGCAGTGTTGAAATTAAAAAAAGTGCCTGGCCTTCGCAACCGTTATTTTCATTGCTTGCTCAATTAGGTGAGTTGGATGAAACAGAATGTTATCGAACATTTAATATGGGTGTCGGGCTAGTGTTGATGGGTGATCCTTCCATAGCAGATTCTATCCGTGCTGAATTAAGTCATTTTCCTGAATTTAAGTTATATCCTATTGGCCAAGTCGTCAAAGGCGATCAAAAGGTGTTGTTATGCGAATAGCCGTCATACAGTTTCCAGGTTCTAATTGCGAGCGAGAGACGATTTTAGCGATAGAACGGGCGGGTATGAATGCGTCAGAATTTTTATGGAATGAATCGCCCGAGAAATTAATGGGTTTTGATGGGTTTGTGATGATAGGTGGCTTTTCGTATGAAGATCGCGGGCGGGCAGGGATCATCGCTGCATTAGACCCCATTATGCAGACTATTAAGGAACAAAGCCAGATAGGTAAACCTGTGCTGGGTATTTGTAATGGTGCGCAGATTCTGGTGGAAGCAGGATTAGTGCCAGGATTAGAAAATAATCAGTTAGGAATGGCGCTGACAGATAATAAGCGTGTGCAGCAAGATCAGGTATTAGGAACAGGTTACTATAACGCATGGATCAATATGCGTCTTTCAGACGGTTATCAATTGAATGCGTTCACACGTCATTTAACGCCAAAGAAAATTTTACGCGTGCCTGTCGCGCATGCAGAAGGACGTTTCGTGATTCCGCCTGTTTTATTGGCTGAAATAGAACGCAATGGCTTAGGCGTATTTCAATATTGTGATGAACAAGGCAGTATCATTGACGCGTTTCCTGTCAATCCTAATGGTTCGGTACGTAATATCGCAGCGATAACGAATAAAGCAGGTAATGTGATGGCAATCATGCCACACCCCGAGCGCACACCAGAGTGTGATGCTATTTTTCACTCTATGCGTGATTATATCGCAGAGGGGTATATGTCAAAACCTGTCACATTAGATTATCGACCGCGTTCGCCTCTTATTCAAAAATACCAGGCACCCCGGGATACGCATACATTAATTATTGAATTAATGATAACAGATAATCAAGCAATGTCTGTTCAGAATGCTTTGCGACATCAGGGTATTTCCGTCACTATTAAACGAACCGTTCATTGGGAAATCACGTGTGATTCACGGGCTGTTTTTGAAAAAATCAAAGAATCAGGTGTATTGTTTAACGCGTGTAAAGAAAAAGTAAAAATTGCGTGCGAAAATGATGCTTCGCTTTCTGCAACAACGACTTTTTTAATACGCGCTAAAGAAGAAATGTGTGGACAAGAAAAATTACAAATGTTAAAAAACCATTTTGATCTACAAGGGGTTCATCATATTTCTCATGGTGTGTTATGGCAGGTTGCCGCACCCCAGGGCGATGTGACTGAACAAATTATCCACTCTCATATTTTATTTAATCCTTATGCCCATGACTGCTACTACTATTAAAGATTATGCGACAAAAATTGAAGAAGCCTTATCTTATTGTTTAACCACAACGGATTTTGGCACCGGACAAAAATATCAAGGTAAAGTACGTGATACATATGATTTAGGTGATAAGTTGATGTTAATCACCACCGATAGACAAAGCGCGTTTGATCGTGTGTTGGCCGCAGTGCCTTTCAAAGGGCAGGTGCTGAATTTAACAAGCGCCTGGTGGTTTGAAAAAACGGAACATATTATTCAAAATCATGTGATTACTATTCCAGATCCTAATGTGACCATTGCTAAAAAATGTAAAGTATTTCCGATTGAATTTGTCGTGCGTGGGTATATTACAGGCACAACAAGCACGTCCTTATGGACACAATATAATAAAGGCGTGCGTGATTATTGTGGTCATGTATTGCCAGAAGGCTTGCGAAAGAACCAACGGCTCACGCAGCCTATCCTCACACCTACTACGAAGGAAAAAGAAGATCGTCCGATCAGCCCGCAAGAAATTATCGCAGAAGGCTGGATGACAAAAGCTGATTTTGATGCAGCAGCAGATGCTGCGTTGCGTTTATACCAATTTGGTGTAGAGACGGCCGCTAAGCACGGCTTGATTTTAGTCGATACGAAATATGAATTGGGTAAAGATACTGACGGTAATATTATTTTGCTGGATGAAATTCATACGCCAGACTCAAGCCGTTATTGGTTAGCCAATAGTTACGAGCAGCGTTTTGATCAACATCAAGAACCCGAAAATATAGACAAAGAATTTTTGCGTTTATGGTTTGTCGATCATTGCGATCCTTATAAAGATGCTGTATTACCAGAAGCACCAAAAGATTTAGTCGTGAAATTATCAGCACGTTATATTCAACTCTATGAAACGATTACAGGGTTAGCGTTTCAGTTTCCAGAAAGTAACACGCCTGCTTTTGAGAGAATTCGACGGAATGTGGCGGGGTGTTTTTAGGGATTTTATTGGCTAGAAATAATGTAACTGTTTAGAAGTCACATATCAAAAAAGCGGCGCATTGTCTGAACAGTTACGAAATAATCTGCATGCTTTCAAAATGATCTACATCTACTGAGGATGTGCCTGCGCTTGATTCAAATAATTTGTTATACCAATATAATTTTATGTCTCCTGCTTGTTCACAAGTCATTGGAGAGAATGCTCCACCTGGCTCTGAATGCATATAGAAATCACCGAGTCTACTATTGCAATTCCTACAATGATTCATATAGTAACTGCTAGATGCTGTTTTGCTGAAATCAAAATAGTAGTGGGAGGAAATTTTTTGAATAGTCTCTAAGCATTCTTTATTAAGAAAGCGAATGAAGCCTAGAATTACTTTGTACCCTGCAGTTACCCATATAGGTGTATCGTCATCCGCATTTTCATCATAGTTTTTTACTTGATGATCTTCTGGCAGAAGAAAGGCGAAGACCGAGGTAATCTGCCTACATCTCCAACATTGCTCTAGGGACTCAACTATAAAAAAACCATTTGAGCGAATGTCGGCATCAAGATTTTTATTGTTATTCTCTTGAAGCCATTTTTTAAAATAGAGTTGATCGAGTTCTTTTGGGATAAACCATGATTTTTTTTGCGGATCCCATTTGGCGCCCAATTCTTTTGCCGCATTTTTTTCAGCATAAGGAACATTGATATAAAATCTTTCTTCATGAGAAAAAATCGATTTGAATGTTAAATAGAGTTCTTTTAGCAGAGTTAACATATTTCTTACCTTGTGGATCATGCAGTTTTATTTGCGCTTCTACGAAATGCGGATAATATTTCTGGAGCGGTTAATTCCATATATGCCTATAGAAGAAAAAAGAGGTAGCAGAGTACCTCATTAGTAAGCGATAGACAAGGTGCATGTTGAAAAAAGACTTAATAAGGCAATTTTGTTCTATAAATACTTTTTATGGAATTAATAATAATGTTTTAGATTACATAGAAAAATCATTTCCTCGCCCTCAATAATAACGATGAAAAAAAATTAAAATATCTGGAAGAAATACGTCTCAATTTAATTATCGCAATTCGCGCTACTTTTTTAATATTGATTTATTAACTCCAACTCATATAGAATGCCATATCTTTTTTTAATCAAGCCACTCTTCAACGAACTACATTATTTATGGAATTCATAACATGCATCAGCTTACAAATGATCAAGCAATCAATGTTTTTAAAGCCTGGACAGCAATGGAAGTTTTGTCGCCACAGACTTTTAAAAAAAGAGAAGATTTAGCTTATGGCAGAAAAGAATTAGTCGCGTCTTTCAATGATACCGTTTTGCCGTGGGAGAAGGACGGCGGTGAAAAAGAGCCAGCCGGCAAAAAATTATATTATCAGGTTATCATAGGAACGCTTGACTATCCCAATGCTATTAAGGCACTTTTGAATAAATACGCTGATACGACTGAGGAGAGAGCAACAGGTTCAAATCAGGCAGTTTTAGCCGTGGCGTTGATTGATCGTAAAGGACAACTTTTAAAAGATGTTCCTTCTGTGTCTGTTTCGAGTTTTGCTTGGGGCCTAGGTTGTGTGCTGAATTCTAACTTGAAAGAATTGGGAGAGTGGGCAAAGGTAGAAAAAAACTTAATTCAAGACCTGGATAATGTTTTACGTATCAAAAAAGGTGACGATGAACTACTACCTATTAATTGGCAGTTAATAGAAAATGCCTATCAATTTCTTATTGATAAATTATCATTGCCTAAAGAACTGGTTAAAAATACTTATTTTGCATTGCGAGTCTATGAGCCATCGACAAAAATAGAAAAACCTCAGCCGCTATTGCTCAATAGTTTTTATATTAACGATCTACTTAAGGCTTCTGCATTGTTTTCAAAAAATAATGCACCTGCCAATTTGCAGCGGTATGTAGGAACTTTGCAGCCTGCCTCACGAACAGATTTATTAAAATTTGAAAATTTGAAAGAAGCTGTTGCTCCCCATCTTATACCGATTGCGTGCTGGCCAAGTAAAAAAGGGCATTCATTAGTTATGTTACAGCAAGCTGCTGTCAATTTATCACTGAGTCAATTAGAGAAGGGCGGAATCATTGCAGTGAATGGCCCGCCAGGTACAGGGAAAACAACTTTATTACGGGATATTATTGCCGGAATTGTTACAGAAAAAGCAATTGCCATGTCTGGTTTTGATGATCCTGCATTAGCGTTTACTCAAGCAGGTGAGAGAATAAAGGCGGGAAATAGTTCGCTAACCTTATATGCACTGGATGAAAAATTAAAAGGTTTTGAAATCATTATTGCTTCTTCAAATAATAAAGCTGTCCAAAATGTAAGTGCTGAAATGCCAAACATAACAGCCATTCCTGAGGAATCGAAGGATTTGCGTTTTTTTGAAAAATTATCAGACCATTTATTTGGTTTTAAAACTTGGGGGCTTATTTCTGCTGTATTAGGTAATAGTAATAATCGTTATGACTTTTCGAAAAAATTTTGGTGGGACAAAGAGTATGGTTTATCCCTTTATCTTTCTCATATTTGTGGCATTGATGTACGTATTGCTATTATGGATGAGGAGAAAAAAGTCATTGGGAAGAGGCTGCCTTATATCATTAATAAAGAAACGACCCCTTCTAGTCCGCAGGAAGCTCTACTCAATTGGAAAATTATTAGAGAAGAATTTTTAACTACGTTGCAGCAAGTGAAAGAAAAATTAAGCCGTATGCAGGCAGTCAGTTTGGACTTTGATTATCTTGATAGCTATGGTTATGGTTTAGATTTACCACAGTTAGAGGAAAAAATTTTTCACCATCAAACAAATAAGCCAGGCTTAATTTCACGTCTATTTAATTTTGCTAAAATGCAGGAATGGACTAACCAACAATCTGAGTTAGTTAAGTTAAAATCGGCGCTTATCAACTCATCACATATAAAGGAAACGTATAGTGATTTTATTATAGATAAAAAACTTAGCTTGCAAGATCGTAAGACTATTCAGCAAGTTTCGCCTTGGTGTAATCCAGAAATACAGTTGTTGCGTGAAAAGCTATTTACCCTTTCCATTAAATTACAAAAAGCATTCATTGATGCGGCTGCTAAGCCGTTACGCCATAATTTATCTTTATTTTTGCAGTTCTTGTCAAATACGGGGTTGAATTTTGATAAAAATAAATATGCGTCCGATTTATGGTCGAGCTTTTTCTTAGTCGTATCCAGTGTATCAACTACTTTTGCGTCAATGCATCAAATGCTTGGAAATATTAGCCCTGATACGCTTGGCTGGTTATTGATTGATGAAGCAGGTCAGGCAAAACCCCAATCTGCTGTAGGGGCAATCATGCGTACAAAAAGAGCCATCGTAGTGGGCGATCCTATGCAAATCGAACCGGTTGTTGTGTTACCAGAGAAATTAACGCAAAGCATTCATAACCAATTTTCTGTAGACCCTTTTTATTTTAATGCCTCGCAAGCTTCTGCCCAAACATTAGCGGATGAGGCAAGTCCTTTTTATACCGAAATTCAGAGTCGAAATGGCAGCCGGTTTATTGGTATTCCTTTGCTTGTACATAGACGTTGTAGTGAGCCGATGTTTAGTATTGCCAACACAATCGCTTATGAAGGTTTAATGGTTCAAGCAAAACGCCCAGCAATGTCAAAGATTTCTGATTATTTAGGCTCATCTGCGTGGTTTCATGTCATAGGTGCTTCTTCTGGAAAATGGTGCGAAGAAGAAGGCCATGTTTTGATGAGCTTATTATCTCGCCTATCCTTAACTTCACCTGATTTATATATCATTACTCCCTTTCGTACAGTGGCTTACACGATTCAAAAACTGCTTAGTTTGAGCAGTATTTTAGACAAATGGCAAATAGGCGATAAAAATGATAAAGCCGCTTGGATCTCTGAACGAGTAGGTACGGTGCATACTGTGCAGGGACGTGAAGCAGAAGCCGTGATTTTTGTTTTAGGCGCTCCTTCACCGGATGAATTAGGGGCACGTAAATGGGCAGGCTTCAAACCTAATTTACTCAATGTTGCTGTAACACGTGCCAGAGAAGTGGTTTATGTTATTGGGAATAAAGATTTATGGCAACAAGCAGGCGTTTTTAATGAGCTAGCAGAGAGAATACCATTGAATGCCACAGTTACGTCCTATAGCTTTGCAGATAGTGTAAGTTAAACCTGGTCTTATGATAATGTTATTTTTATGAAATTATTAAAACCATTTTTCTCAAACCAACGTATTATTGATTGTCTTAGCACTTACTATGGTATTGAATTGGCTACACTGACATTTCTTCCTGTAGGCGCGGATATGAATGCGTCTGTGTATAAAGCAGAGGCGTATAACAAGACATCTTATTTTGTAAAGCTAAAACGTGGTTACTATCATGATATTGGCGTTGATATCGTGGAGTTGTTACATAATGCCGGTATTCACCAGGTTATTCTTCCTATCAAAACAGATCATAGCCATGCATCTCAACTCATTGACGATTTTACCCTCATTGTGTATCCATTTATTGAGGGACAGAACGGGTTCAATCGTACTCTAACAGACGAGCAATGGCTAACGCTTGGTAAGACGCTAAGGCAGGTTCACGAAATTGATGTTCCCTTATCAATGCAACAGCGAGTTCGACGAGAGACCTATTCATCCAAGTGGCGAGAGATTGTTCGGTCGCTTTATACCTTTATCGAAGTTGAACCGATCGACGACGAAATCGCGCTGAAACTATGGGCATTTATGAAGGAGAATATGCTGGCAATTCACCGTTTGGTAGAGCGGGCTGAGCAATTAGCCAAAGTACTTCAGAATGAATCGCCCAAATTCGTGTTGTGCCATTCTGATATTCATGGCGGCAATGTATTGATAGATAGAAATAATACTATCTACATAGTGGATTGGGATGACCCTATCATGGCGCCAAAGGAACGTGATCTCATGTTTATTGGCGGAGGTGTCGCAAATGTTTGGAATAAGCTGCAGGAAGAAGCGCTTTTCTATAAGGGCTATGGAAAAACTGAGATTAATAAGGCAATTTTGGCCTATTATCGACATGAGCGAATCGTGGAAGATATTGCATTGTATAGCCAGAGTTTACTTTTGACAGGGACAGGCGATGAGAATAAAGCAGAAATGTATAAGTATTTCATAGCTATGTTTGAGCCGAAAGGTGTAGTAGATATAGCGTTTAAAACTGGTGAAGGCTGCATGAGGTAGACCAATTTGAAAATTTTTTCAGATTTACTATGGAACAATTTAAAAGCTAATTAAATTACGATGAGAGTTTTGTTGGGAGTCCATCGGCGATGTCACTCGTGTTATTTACATAACTACTTATTTAATCTCAATTTTTTTAAATATCCGTAATTAAATACCCCGAATAATATTCCTGACAAGCAGATGCTGGAAGCTCATTCGAACCGGCTTACTATTCGCTATTCGCGATTCGCAAATTGCGAATGGTTTTGTTATACTATTTGCAGAAGTCTAATTAGGAATTTAAAGTATGCTGAAACCGCAAGATATAGTGATACTTTTAAAAATACTATCAATGCTTACATTAGCCAAAAGCGATAAACCAGGATTATTGTCACAAAATAAGCTCGCAAATTACTTATGTATGAGTCCTTCTGAAGTGAATGCGGGTCTTAAACGATTAGTTTTATCTGGGTTGTTGGGTCAAGTCGTAAAGGAAGGTATTAGTCAAAACAAAATAAGATTCCTGCCGATAAAGGCAGCTTGTGAAGAATGCCTGACTTTGGGCGTAAAATATTTTTTCCCTGTTCAGTTAGGCGCATACACCCGTGGTATTGCCACCAGTTATGCTGCTTCTATATTTGAAAAGCATATTGTACTAGGTAATGATCCTATTCCAGTATGGCCATACGGAGAAGGAGATCGACGAGGATTAGCTTTAGAGCCATTATATAGTTCTGTGCCTAGATCGCTTGTTCACCACCCAGATCCACTCTTTTATGAGATGCTTGTGCTAATTGATGCGATACGTACTGGGCGAGCGCGAGAACGTAATATAGCAGTTAAATTGTTAAAGGAAAAAATTTATTATGAACCACAAGCGAGCACGCGTAACATCGAATTTAGCGATGTTAGAAATAGTTGCAAGAAAATTAGGAAAGCTTAATGATGAAGTAGTGTATTTGGGTGGTTGCGCAACGGCATTATTTATTAATGATCCTTTGTCGCTAGATGTTCGACCGACGTTAGATGTGGATTGTATTATTGATGTCATTTCACTTATTCAATACCACAAATTTGAAAGCGAATTGAATAAAATAGGATTTAAAAAATCTATAGAGGATGATGTTATTTGCCGGTGGCGTTATGACGATATGATTTTAGATGTCATGCCAACTGACGAAAAAATATTAGGTTTTGGAAATTCTTGGTATAGACAAGCATTAAAATATGCTGTTTCTCATGAAATTTCTGATGACTTGATTGTGAAATCAGTGACCGCACCATATTTCTTAGCAACAAAAATAGAAGCTTTTAGAAAAAGAGGTAATAATGATTTTTTAGCAAGTCATGATTTTGAAGATATTATTACTGTTATTGCTGGTCGCGTTGAGATAGCGGAAGAGGTAGCGTCAGTAGATAACGATCTTAAAATACATCTAAAGTTAGCTTTTGAAGAAATTTTGAAGAATGATCAATTTGAACAAGTTTTACCTGGTCACGTGAGTGATGGTCCTGTAACAATGCAGAGGGTTCAAACAGTAATAGACCGCATTCAAGGAATAATAAAATTGGTAGATAACATATGAAGCTAGCTTGGTTAACAGATATTCACTTAAATTTTATTGAGGATGATATACGTCAAAAATTTTATAACGAAATAATGAATACTGAATGTCATGCGGTGCTAATAAGCGGTGATATTGCTGAGACTCCTTGCTTATCTGATATTTTGAATGAAATGGTAAGTTATATTAATAAACCGATTTATTTCGTTTTAGGTAATCATGACTATTATAGAGGGCAAATTAAAGAAGTGCGCGATGCGATGACAGATCTAACCAAAATGCATGATAAGTTATTTTGGTTGCCAGCATCAGGGATTCAGAAATTAGATAGTAATACCTTTTTGATTGGGCAAGACGGATGGGCTGATGGGCGACTGGGTGATTTCCAAAATAGTCAAGTTACACTGAATGACAGCAGGATGATTGCTGATTTATTCCAAGAAAAAATTCTAGGGAGATATCAGTTGCTCGAAAAAATGCAACAATTAGCTGATTCGGATGCTATAAGATTAAAAAGCGATTTAGAGAAAGCGGTGAGCCAAAATCCCCAAAAAGTAATTGTGCTAACCCATGTTCCACCTTTTAAAGAGGCTTGTTTGCATGAAGGCGAAATGAGTAGTGATGATTGGTTACCTTATTTTAGTTCAAAGGTAATGGGTGATGTCTTAACTAAAATTGCTTGTGAAAATCCTAAAATCGACTTTTTAATTTTATGCGGACATACGCATAGCAAAGCTAATCTTCGTTATTTCAATAATTTAGTTATTGAGGTTGGTAAGGCTGAATATTATCAGCCAGAAATTCAGAAAATTATATTAGCTTGAAATCAACAATGACTGAGTCTGAATCAATTTTCTCGCTTATTTCGTTGTTCAATTTACGTTACTAAGAGTACTTGTTTCAGAGCCACATTATTTGACCATTTTTGCTAAGATTATATCTGACACTACATTCTCCAGCTAAAAACAAGTCGCTTTTTTAGATAAGCTACCTGGCAGAAGCAGCGTATTCACGCAAATATCCGGCCAACCGATTGGGTCTATTAGAATAGAACGATTTAAAGGCTTGCAAATCCACGCTAGTCATTAAACGATAGTGAGCCAGCGCAGAATAAACAGGCCATAACTTTTTAGCGAGCATAAAGCCATCTACTATCTGATTTTTTGTTCCCAACTCGAGCCAATTTTCATAACAAGCATTTAGAAGTTGTTGATAGGTCTGATCTGATTCTTTTACGTTATGATGGATAGTGGCTTGAAGAAGAAAATTATGTAAGGAAAAAAATGGGTGGGTTATTGCTATCTCACCCAAATCAATCAATGTCATTTTTAGGGTATGCCGCTCAAACAGAATATTATTGCTGTTAAAATCGGGCTGAACAAGTGTTTCTGGAATTTGATATTGAGCTAACAATTCGCATTGTTTTGAAACTTTTGATTTTAAATCGTTTAGTATTCGTAGTTCTTCACTTGTTATACCATCTGTTTTTAAAAAATCTGTCTTGCTGATAAGTTGTTCATAGAGATAAGGTAATTTGTCCAATCGCCAATCTGGAACACCCAGTGCAAAAAATAATTCAATGTGATTTTCTATCGAGCGTTGGATAGTGGTATATTGCCTAATCGCTTGACACAATAACTCTGGTTGAAATTCCGTTTTTAGGTGCTGACGCAGAGGAAGCCCTGCATCTTTCATTAGAAAACAATGTAGATTGTCGTTGCTAGCTATCACAATAGGTACGCTGACATGTAGCGGATTTGCTAGTAGTTGTATGATCTTTGGTTCTAAGAATAAAGACGGTGGTGTTTGTTTTAAGTAGATAACTTCGTTCGTGGTTATAAATCGGATCACATTAGACCAAGGTGTTTCTACTACGGTTTCAGGTGAGGATTGTATAGAGTACCCATAAGAGGTAAGACAATCCGTTGCCCATTGGATTATATGTGTAGGATTTTTCATTTTTAGCACCCATAAACAGAAAGTATTAGGTGTCACGCCCCATTATTCATTGATTGAGGAGAATGTTCATTTAACTGTGTCATTCCCGCGAAGGCGGGAACCCATTTTGACAT
>JBEPVM010000033.1:0-19284 GCA_041690995.1 Gammaproteobacteria bacterium
TAAGCTTAGAAGCCAGTTTGATTCAAACGCGTGAAGTGGAATTAGCCAGTGCGCAAACAATTGGTATAGAAAAAGGTGCAAAGAGTAAAGCAAGAGAAGTGGCTCTTCGTATGCTATCAAAAAATATAGCTTTGGATGTCATTTCTGAGATGACAGAGTTGACATTGGACGACATTGCAGCATTATTATAAAGCTGAATAACAACCGGCTATTCTATTTGTTTGATTAACCATGCGGTAATATCCTGGATTTCCTGTTTACAGACAGAATGCGGCATAGGATAGCTATGCCACGCAACAGGCAGATTGTTTTCTTGCAATGCTACGGCCACTGTTTGGCCTAACATATAAGGCACGATGTCGTCTTCCGTGCCGTGCGCTAGAAAAATAGGAATATTTTTATTCGCTGAACTGCGGCTTTGGATAATTTTGTCTGCATTAGGTAAAAAACCTGATAAAGCAATAGCACCCCCTAATGGACTGGGATAATGCAAAGCCGTTTCAAGTGCAATGACAGCGCCTTGAGAAAATCCGCCTATGAAAATTTTTTCTGTTAATACACCGTTATTTTTTTCGTTTTCGATAAACTCATTCACTGATTTTACAGAGTCCGCAATGCCTTCGTGGTCAATCCTCCGTTCTAAATGGTTCATAGAATTAATATCAAACCAAGCACGCATTCTTGCCCCATTATTGACTGTAATGTTCTTAAAAGGCGCATTCGGAAAAATAAAGCGTAGAGGTAAAGTATCTGGAAGGTGAAGCTGCTGCACAATAGACGCAAAATCACGTCCATTCGCGCCTAAGCCATGCAGCCAAATCATGCTACCCACTGAGGGAACAGTGGGGATTATTTCAATAGCTGCGGGGGAGGTTGTTTGAGTATACGTTATCATGAAGTCTGTATAAACCTATTGATTAGTTAAAGCGTACATAGTAATCTTTAGAAAGAAATATGCAATAGCATTTATTTTTATTTTATCTTTCTCTTAATACTTGGCTTAATAATTGGAATTTTTTAAATTAAAAAGGAAATAGCATCCATGAAAAAATCTCTCCAGGTGACGAAAATATTAGGTGTGACGTTATTAGAAATTATGTTGGTGTTGGCGATTGCAGCGATGGTGCTCGTAATGTCGGTTCGGTATTATCAGTCTGCGTCTACGAGTCAGAAGATTAATGCCGCGTTGGGTACGGTGGCGAATGTTGTTGCAGCAGGAGAGAACTATCAGGCCTCTGCAGGATCATACTCTAGTATATCGAATGCTGCATTGGTATATTATATGCCTAATGGAGCAATGCCTACTTCGCCTTGGAGTACAACGCTAACTGTGACAGCGGTAGATGCAGTGTCTTATACGATTACTATTACTGCCGTACCCAATGCCGCTTGTGTACCGCTTAAGAGTTTATTGCTTCAGAATAAGAAATTAACTTCTACTACGACTTGTGGGACGGCGTTTGCCGCAACTACTGACCTGCTGGTGACAGTCAGTCAGTAAGTAGTAAAAATCCCTTCGCATTAGGGCGAGGGGATTCAGTTTGACACCTCGCTAGCGAGTATGCAAAAATCCAATGCTTTGAGATAATCAGGCAATCATGATCGAAACAACCTCCATACAACTGCGTATTAAAAACTTGGCTCAACGTCTGGATGACATTCGGAGGCATCTTTGACGTTGATCAAAAACGTGAACGATTACAAGAAGTCCAACGAGAATTAGAAGAACCCGCCTTATGGAATAACCCTGAGCAAGCGCAGCGCCTGGGGCGCGAACGTGTGCAATTGGAAGCGGTAGTGAGTGTGATTGATACACTCGAAGCCAGTTTAAAAGATTCAGGGGAATTATTTGAACTCGCTGCAGAAGAGGATGATTTAGAAACAGCAAACGCAGTCATTGCAGCATTAAATATTTCAACACAACAAATCGAACAACTTGAATTTCAACGCATGTTCTCAGGCGAAATGGATGCCAATTCTGCCTATATGGATATTCAATCAGGCTCTGGCGGCACAGAAGCTCAAGACTGGGCTAACATGCTATTGCGCATGTATTTACGTTGGGGAGAACGCCATGGATTTCAAACAGAGTTGATTGAGACATCAGCAGGTGATGTCGCAGGCATTAAAAGCGCGACAATTAAATTCACAGGCTCTTATGCGTATGGCTGGTTACGCACTGAAACAGGCGTGCATCGTTTAGTACGCAAATCACCTTTTGATTCAGGAAACCGACGCCATACTTCTTTTGCTTCTGTATTCGTATCCCCTGAAATTGATGACAGTATTGATATTGATATTAACCCCGCCGATTTACGGATTGATACCTATCGTGCCAGTGGCGCAGGTGGTCAGCATGTCAACCGCACAGATTCAGCCATTCGTATTACGCATATCCCCACGAATACTGTCGTCCAATGTCAAAGCGACCGTTCCCAACATAAAAATCGCGCGCAAGCCATGAAACAATTGCGCGCGAAGTTATATGAGTTAGAATTGCAGAAACGACGTTCTAAACAAGATGAACTCGAAGCCAGTAAAATGGATATTACCTGGGGCAGCCAGATTCGTTCCTATGTGTTAGATACTTCACGCGTTAAAGATTTACGCACAGGTATCGAAAACATGCAGCCGCAAGCTGTGCTGGACGGAGATTTGGATAAATTTATTGAAGCAAGTTTACTGAGTGGATTATAAAGGGCAGCGCTACTTTTTTCTTTTTTCTGCATCCTTGCTCCGTATATTTTCTCCTGTTTTTCCACGAAAAACCCAAGCGCTATACGTGACGCATGTAAAATTGACATATCCCATTTATTGGGATACCCTAATGTTAGGATTTACAATGAAGTGGACAATAGAAATAACAAAAAAGACAGTTAAACAGCTTGATAAGCTACCTGAGTTTGTAAGATCAGCTTATTTTGCTCTGGCAAAAGAAATAGAGTTATACGGTCCATATAGATCAAATTGGACACATTATGGGAAGTTGAAGAATTCAACGGATTGTTATCATTGCCATATTGTTTCTGGAAAACCTACTTATGTTATGTGTTGGGAAATTCAAGATAAAAGGTTAAAAATTGTGGAGATTTACTATGCCGGCACTCATGAAAATACTCCCTATTAAGAATGCGATCAGGGTTCAAGTAGGAGCGAGAAAAATAAGATTATTTCTCGTACCAAAAGACCGAGCGAATAGTGTTGTCCGGCTTCTTCAAGATTTTGAAGTTAAAGAAAATCAACAAACAGTGCCTTGGAGAGAATCTGTCGCTGATTTAGTACAGAAATATACTGAAGCGGGGGTTGCTTTAAGAGGAGCTAGAAACAAGGAAAATTTATCTCAAAGTGATCTTGCTCATAAGCTTGGCATCCCACAAAGCCATATTTCTGATATGGAGCATGGCCGCCGAACGATTGGTAAAAATATGGCTCGGCGACTTGCGAATGTATTACATGTAGGTTACAAAATTTTTCTTTAATTGAGTATAAAGCTATGGCAGAGCAGGAAAATGGCGTTATAGATACAAATGAATTAATCGCGCAACGCCGCGCTAAATTAACCGTATTGCGTTCTAAAGGTAATCCCTACCCGAATGATTTTCATCGAGATGCAGTTGCGACAAAACTGCATGCGACTTACACACATAAAACAGAACCTGAATTAGAAGCGCAACCTGTTTCTGTCAAGATCGCAGGGCGTATTATGACGCGGCGTTTAATGGGAAAAGCGAGTTTTGTGCATTTGCAAGATATGTCAGGCAAAATTCAATTATATATTCGGCAAGATGCGGTATTGCCTGAATCCTACGAGCAATTTTTACAATGGGATTTGGGCGATATTATCGGCGTTGAAGGTGTGTTATTTAAAACAAAGACAGGTGAGTTATCGGTACGTGTCAGCCAGTTATTTCTATTAACAAAAGCATTGCGTCCATTGCCTGATAAATATCATGGGCTCACAGATCAGGAGACGCGTTATCGCCAACGTTATTTAGATTTATTAGTGAATGAAACCACACGACAAACATTTAAGATGCGTTCACAAATCATCACTAAAATTCGAGAATTTTTGACAATACATGATTTTATGGAAGTCGAAACACCTATGATGCAAGTGATGGCGGGCGGTGCTGCAGCGCGACCGTTTGTGACACATCATCACGCCTTGGATATGCCGTTATTTTTAAGGATTGCGCCGGAACTTTATTTAAAGCGTTTAGTGGTCGGGGGTTTGGAACGCGTATTTGAAATCAATAGAAATTTTCGTAACGAGGGGCTGTCTACACAACATAACCCAGAATTTACGATGCTTGAATTTTATCAAGCCTACGCGGATTTTCATGATTTAATGAATTTTTCAGAAAATTTATTTCGCTATTTAGCGCAAGAAATTTTAGGCACCTTTGTGGTTCAGTACCAAACAGTAGAATTTGATTTAAGTAAACCGTTTGCGCGTTTAAATATGCTGGATTCTATTCTGCATTATAATCCAACGCTAAAAAAAGCAGATATTGCAACGATAGATGAAGCAAGAACTACAGCAAAAAAATTAGATATTTCTATCAAAGAAAGCGATGGCCTTGGGAAAATACAATTAGAAATTTTTGAAAAAACGGTAGAGCATCAACTCATTCAGCCGACTTTTATTACAGAGTATCCCGCAGAAGTCTCGCCCTTGGCGCGATGTAATGATAATGACCCTTTTATCACAGATCGTTTTGAATTATTTATTGCAGGACGGGAAATAGCGAATGGTTTTTCTGAATTGAATGATGCAGACGATCAAGCAGAGCGTTTTCGCAAACAAGTCGTTGATAAAGAAGCGGGTGATGAAGAAGCCATGCCTTACGATGAAGATTATATTACTGCATTAGAGTATGGGATGCCGCCCACCGCAGGCGAAGGTATCGGCATTGATCGGTTAGTGATGTTGTTTACCAACTCACTTTCTATTCGCGATGTTATTTTATTTCCGCACATGCGAAAAGGGACAGGATAAAGAGAAATGGAAATACAAGGATGTGTTAAATTAAATTCAGAAGAATCACGCCTGGTGTGTTCTGGCGCCTGGACTTTAGAAAATTTAAGCGCGCTAGAAACAGCGCTCACAAGAATAGCGCAACCTAAACAAGGCGATCTGATAATTGATGGCCAGGCAGTAACCCATATAGATACTGCGGGTGCCTGGCTTTTAAATGATTATCTCAAAAAGAATTCTTCATCCAGGTTAAAAATTCAGTTACAACATTTTTCCGAGCAAGCGCAAATACTCTTGACGCTTGTTCAGGAACGCTATGCCCTCTCATCGACAAGTCCTGTTATGGTGCGTCCTAACAATATCGAACGCTTAGGTCGTGCTACTGTATCGCAGTTGATTGAATTTAGAGATTTTTTTAAGTTTACGGGCGAACTCGCTTTTGAATTTATACATACTATTTTGCATCCTACGCAGTGGCGTTGGCGTGAACTCGCAGGTGTGATTAATACAACGGGACTTCGCGCATTACCTATTATCGCGTTATTATCTTTCATGATTGGTGTGGTGATTTCATACCAAATGGGTAATCAGTTACGTAATTATGGCGCGAATATTTTCATTGTGAATTTGCTAGGGCTTTCAATATTACGAGAGTTTGGTCCATTGATTACAGCGATTATGGTAGCAGGTAGAACAGGGTCTGCATTTACCGCGCAATTAGGAACAATGAAGTTGAATCAAGAAATTGATGCGTTAAATATCATGGGAGTGACGCCTGCGCAATTATTATTGTTGCCTCGCATGCTTGGGCTTTTTATTACATTGCCTCTGCTGACAATGTGGGCTAATTTATTTGGTGTCATGGGCGGGATGTTGATGGCCAATGATATGCTGGGAGTTACACCGTATGATTTCCTGCATCGCTTTCAGCATGAGATACCTGTGCGTGCTTTATGGATCGGCCTTGGAAAAGCACCTGTGTTTGCCCTTCTGATCAGTAGTATTGGTTGTTTTCAAGGAATGAAAGTGCAGGACAGTGCGGATAGCATAGGAAAGCAAACCACTCGCAGTGTCGTATTAGCGATTTTTTTTATTATTATTGTGGATGCTATTTTTTCTATTATTTTTAGTAAGTTCAAATTATGACAGCCCTTACAAATATCACAAATACTACAAAAATAGACGAGCCAATCATTGAAGTGAAAAATGTCAGCCTGCAGCTAGGGGGTGCCTGGGTGCATCAAAATTTAAATTTATCTGTTAATCGCGGGGAAATATTAGCTATTGTGGGGGGTAGCGGGTCAGGTAAAACAACATTGCTGCGAGAAATGCTGATGTTGCAGCGACCCGATTCAGGCTCTATACGTATTTTCAATCATGAGTTGATGACAGCACCGCCGACTATATTATTGAAAGTGCAAAGGCGATGGGGAGTTTTATTCCAGCAAAATGCTTTGTTTAGTTCTTTATCTGTTCACGAGAATACAGCGTTTCCCTTATATGAATTGACTCGGCTTGATAGTGCAACGATTAATGCGCTTGCAACACTTAAAATTTTATTGGCGGGTTTGCCTATAGAGGCGGCTACTAAATACCCTTCAGAGTTAAGCGGCGGCATGCAAAAACGTGCAGGCATTGCTCGTGCGATTGCGTTAGATCCTGAATTACTTTTTTTAGATGAACCTACGTCAGGCTTAGATCCTGATAGTGCTGGCGCCTTTGATGAGTTAATATTAAATTTACAAAAAACCATGGGGTTGACCATTGTGATAGTGACACATGATTTAGATAGTTTGTGGCATGTGGCTAATCGAGTTGCTTTTTTAGGCGAAAATAAAGTGTTATGTGTGGATAAGATGGCGGCTTTAGTGAAAAATCCACATCCACTGATTCAAGCATTTTTTAGTGGTCCACGTGGACGTATCACACAAGGAATTTATGGAAACTAACGCTAATTATACGATTGTCGGTCTATTTGTTATTGTCTTATTCGCTTTTATTGTGATGGGTATGATCTGGTTATCCGCAGGTGTGACAGCGACTGACTATACGACTTATCAAGTATTGATGAGAGAATCCGTCAGCGGTTTGAGTGTAGATGCACCTGTTGAATTTAATGGCGTGAATGTGGGCAGTATTAAAAATATTGAGATCAGCCAAAAAGATCCTCAAGTTGTTATTATATTATTAAATGTAAAAAATAATACGCCTATTACACTCGGTACCCGTGCGACATTGAATATGAAAGGGTTAACAGGTATGGCCTATCTTGCTTTAATTGACAAAGGTACCGATACGCGCTCGATGCAAAAATTACCGGGTCAGTTATACCTTATTATTAATACAGCGCCTTCATTATTAGTTCGGTTTGATACTGCGGTGACTAAATTGAATGACAGTTTACATCAAGTGAGCGTATCTATTCGATCACTGATGGATGAAGAAAATTTATTAGCCGTGAAGAAAATTTTAAATAATATGCAAAATGTGACGCAATCATTAACCCCGCTCATTCAATCCAGTCATAATTTATTGCCTGCGGCTAATCGAACGATGATAAATTTAGAAAATATTACGCGTAATTTGGTCAGTGTATCGGCTGAGATAAAACAAAATCCTGCAGTACTTCTTCGTGGTCAGCAACCACAAGCATTAGGTCCTGGGGAAAAATAAAGGGAGGAATACATACATGCGAAATAAACTAATAGGAATAGCAGCCATTTTTTTATTATCTGCTTGTTCTGTTTTTTCGCCTGTTAAAAATGAGCCAGTGAATTCTTATGTTTTAAATACGTTACCTAAAATCCACTCTCATAAATCAAGACATCGAGTAGCTGTATTAGTGGCACAACCGATAACCAGTGAAATAAATAATACTACACAAATGGCTTATACCATTGGCCAGCATCAAATAGCTTATTTTGCTAAAAATCGCTGGGCTGATACACCCGCGCAAATGTTGCAATCATTGTTAATACAAACATTACAAAATACAAAATATTTTTATGCGGTAGAATCACCGCCCATCACAGCTCAATATGATTATGTTATTAACACACAATTACTGCAATTTGAGCAACAATTTTTTACGCATTCAAGTGGCGTGGTGATTACCCTACGTGTGCAGATCATAAAAACAAGTAACGATAAAATTGTCGCAGCTAAGCAATTTACAGTGAGAGAACCTGCGCTAGAAAATACGCCGTATGGCGGGGTTGTTGCAGCCAATCAAGCGGCAGCGAAATTAACCGCACAAGTCGTGAAATTCTGTGTACACGTATTGTAAGAGCCTGCTTAAAGTCTTTGTAACTCAGGAATGTATTCCTTTTAAGTTGTCTTTAAACGGAGTATACTCCTTATTGGTTATTAACCAAATGGAGCCATTGTGAATATAAAGCGCCTATTAAACATGCGATTAGCCAAAGGTCAATCGGCTTTTTTATGGGGCGCTCGTAAGACAGGTAAATCAACTTATTTGAGTCAACAATTTCCTCTATCTATTTATTATGATTTATTAAAAACAGATGAATTAACACGTTTATTAATTTCTCCCCACTTACTGCGAGAAGAATTGATAGATTTACCTGCAGAGCAAGCAAGGCATCCCATCATTATTGATGAAGTTCAAAAAATACCTCTGTTATTAAATGAAGTACATTGGCTGATTGAGAATAAAAAATTAAGTTTTATACTTTGTGGTTCAAGTGCTAGGAAATTAAAAAAAGGCGCTGCTAATTTATTAGGCGGCCGTGCCTGGCGGTTTCATTTCTATCCGCTTGTTTATAAAGAGATACACAATTTTGATTTATTGCGCGCATTCACTCACGGATTATTGCCATCGCACTATTTATCGAATTACCCAGAGCGTATGTTACGTGCTTACGTGAATGATTATTTAATGTGGGAAATCCAGGCAGAAGGATTAGTAAGAAATTTAGCAGGCTTTGCGCGCTTTATGGAACTGGTGGGTTTCACCAATGGCCAGATGTTAAATTTTTCGAACATAGCGAGGGATTGCGCTATTGATGCTAAAACTGTAAAAGAATATTATCAAATTTTGGTAGATACACTTATTGGATACTTCATTTTTCCTTTTGCAAAAAAAATAAAAAGAGATCTCATTCAATCAGTTCCTAAGTTTTATTTGTTTGATGTGGGTGTTGCTAATCATATCAGACGGAGGAAAATAAAAATCTTAAAAGGAGATGAAGCTGGCGATGCATTCGAACATTTTATTTTGATGGAATTAATAGCTTATAGGGGGTTGCATGAGTTAGATATGCCTATTCAGTACTGGCGGAGCAAATCAGGTTATGAAGTCGATTTTATCGTGGATTATGGAAAAATTGCTATCGAAATTAAGCTTACTTCATCGCCGGATGCGAGTGATTTAAAAGGGCTGCAAGCTTATTGTGAAGATTATCAACCAAAGCATGCGCTGGTTGTTTGCCAAGCTCCGCGCCGTCGTGTTATTAAAACGATAGGAAAAACAACGATTGAAGCCTTGCCCTGGAAAGATTTTTTAAATCATTTATGGGAGAAGCGTTACTTTTCCTAACGACTACTAGCAATTGTCAAAATTAATGTAGATTGTGTTAAATGATACACTTGATAAGGCAAGGCCACGCCAGTGATCATCGTGCCTAAAAAAGAAATAAACTGTCCTAAATAGAGAAAGCAAAAATTTTGATTTCGTTTGAGTATAGAGAAACTAATGATATAGCTCATAAGCTAATTTACCAGAATTATTCTCCCTTATAACCTCGGTGTTTCTGATCATAAAACACTTTACGAGGGAAAGGAGCGGGTGGTGGTGCCTCGACCCCAATAGGAATGATAGCGCCTTTTTGTGAAGTATAACGAGAAACCAGAGTAGGCGAGCCGAAAATATAGATACTGCTATTGCCCAGTGCGGCGGCGAAAATTTTCTTGTCAGAGGAGACATTCGCATGTGACCAGTCACCTGTCCTGACATAAATGGTGTTGCCAGAGAGATATTGTCCGTCAAAACGTGATGCGTCTGTGATGTCAACATTCATATTAGTGGCAGCACCTGCAAGCCCAATCTGGGCTTTCCCACTGGCGTTGACATATAAGGTAGGACTATTTATCCAGTAGACGTAAACACGGCTGCTATCCTTCGCTGAGATTTTTTTCAAATTGACATAACCCACGACTGTCGTGAGCCCGTTGCCACTGGCTTGGATGGCTAAGGAATCGCTGTCAGCGCCAAGGATAGCGACTTCACCATTGCCTTGATGCAGAATGTTTTGAATACCCACACGCCCATTAATTTTGACATTGCCTTTGCCGATGGCTTTAATAGAGAGACGAGGGGTGTCAGCACCTATCACAACGATACTGCCTGTACCTGTTTGATTAACACTGGCTAATTTCATATTTCCTACTAAGAAAATATTGCCATAATCGCAAGACTCAATCATGAGATGATCGCCGGTGACATCACGGCCATAAATGTTACTGCTGCCAAAATTCTTTAATGATTGTAAGTTATTAATATTAATACGGACTATGACATTTTTTAAGCATGCTTTACTCTCTTTGATTTTATGTATATATAAAGTGTTATTCATCATATCAACAACGATTTGGCGGGTTGCTTCGTTAGACCCCGTGATATAAACGCTATTATGTTCTGCTCTGCCGACAATTTGTACTTGAAAATCACCTGATATCTTCACATTGTTTGTAAGATCGGGCACACGTACCTTGAGGGTGGTCATAGCTTTAGAGGGAGGTGCGGCATTATTATATTGTTCTATGTTATTAGGAGCGCCTGTTAAAAACCACGAATCAGTCCCTTTCACCCAGTTATTCGGATTCAGATTGATAGACCGCATCCATGTTTCTTGCAGTAAATTATTGCGTAATTGTGTTTGGTTGTAGCCGTTATTGCTCGAGCAGGCGGTTAGTATAAAAGCAATTATTATCCCTAATAAACCGAGTTTTCGCATAATTTCTCTCTTAATAAAAACGTGTCTTTGCAATCTATCATAAATAATGTGGAGGTTAAAGATGATTCAATCGTTTGGGGTTATTGGAGGATAGTCATTTAACCACGTCATTCCCGCGAAGGCGGGAACCTATTCTGATATGCCACTAACCCTGTCTTAGTTAGTAGAAATTATTTTACTAAAGTCAGTTTAGCTACATGTCAGAATAGGTTCCCGCCTTCGCGGGAATGACATGGCTAAGGCATGCCTAAATGAATGTTTTCGAGTATAAGTAAGAATTTTAATAATATAAAAATATTATATAAATCAACAGGTTAAATTTATTGAAATTCCAGAAAAGTATCCTATACTTCACCCAAGGGCACCATAATGTATTTAATGAATAGAGGAGAAAAATTATGTCAGCACAAAAAAAAGAACTTACTTCAGAAGAAAAAGAAGCACTCCAGAGAGTCTACCGTAAATTAGAAGGGCTAGTGACGGAATATGTGGATGAAGCGAAGCGCGATCCCAAGCAACGTGTGGAGAAATCAGATCTTGTATTTGCACCTCTTAAAGAGGCCATATTAGACAACAATTTGAATACTCCTTTTTCTCACTATTCCCCTGATCCTCTCGTTCGTATCCAGAGATTTGAAAAGAAATTAAATGAATTATTGACAAGTAAAGATAAGCTCGAGAAAAATCTCATAAAGGGTCACAAAAACGGAACAATTACTATACTCGGAGAAAAGTTAGATGCATACTCTGTCGCTTCCATGATTACGATCATTCCAGCAATTGTTCGAGCTGTTTATAGTTATAACAAATATGGAACAGGAAAATTTTGGAAACCCAAAAGTCAAAAAATTATTGAGTGTGCTGAAAGAGGGCTGGAAGAACTGCATGATAAAGGAATATTACCTCCAAAGAACAGTCCTAAATAATTTGCTCAGCTTTTTTTAAATATAAGTTTTGAGCGTTTATTTTTGATAGGTAACGTACTTTAATAACGCCTTGGATAGCAGCAATTTCTTGTAGCAAAATGTCATTGACATCACCATCCACATCAATCAACGTATAGGCTATTTTTTCTTTCGATTTATTGAGTAAATCAATGATATTAAGGCCGGCATCCGCAATTTTTGTGGAAATTTGTGCGACCATGCTGGTGATATTCGCATTCGTAATTGCAAGGCGATTGCCTTTATTGTAAGGCATTTCTGCGTGAGGAAAATTGACTGAATTGATGATATTGCCATTTTCTAAAAATTCACGTACTTGATTAGCTGCCATGATGGCACAGGTTTCTTCCGCTTCTTTTGTAGAAGCCCCTAAATGAGGAAAACTTATCACACGTGGATGGTTTTTTAATTGTACGCAAGGGAAATCACAGACATACGAAAAAAGTTGATTATTATCAAGCGCAGCTTTTAAAGCATTATTATCTACAATATTTTCACGCGAAAAATTTAATAACACAGCCTTTGGTTTTGCCAATGCCAAGCGTTTTGCATTCATTAAATTTTTTGTTTCTGGCAACAGAGGAACATGCAAACTAATAAAATCCGCTTCTTTGATCAGTTGATCCAGATGAGGAACATTCTTCACATCAGATGATAATTCCCACGCTTGTTTCACTGTAATAGTAGGATCATAGCCAATCACGCGCATGCCTAAGGCTCTTGCAGCATTGGCTACTTTGACACCTATATTACCGAGCCCAATCACGCCTAAGGTTTTACCAGGTAATTCAAAACCTGCAAATTGTTTTTTATCTTTTTCGACTTGTAGGTGGATGTGTTCATCATCGCCAGTCATTTTGCAAACATAGTCCCATGCCTGGCAAAGATTACGGCAGGCTAATAACATCCCTGCGAGTACTAATTCTTTAACAGCATTTGCATTCGCACCAGGGGTATTTAAAACAGGAATAGCCAATTCTGTTAATTGTTCAATAGGAATATTATTGACACCCGCTCCTGCCCGGGCAATGACTTTGACACTCTCTGGAAAGGTAAATTGATGCAGAGAGGCAGAGCGAACTAATATCGCATCAGGATGCGTTATATCGCCTGCAATGTGATACTGTTCTGTTGGGAACTGTGCTAAGCCCGCAGGATCAATAGCGTTTAAGGTTTGGATTTTATACATGGGTATTGTTTCATATTTATTAATGTGAATAATTGACGTATTATCAGCGAATGATGAAAAATTATCAACTCCTTGAGCCTGTGAATGCGATCATCTTTGACTGTGATGGTACGCTTAGCCATATAGAAGGCATAGATGAATTAGCGGCGGCGCGTCAGGTGAGCGCTGTCGTGAAAAAATTAACCGCAGAGGCGATGGGGCGAGGTGGGATTAATCCAGCATTATATAGAGAGCGGCTCAATTTGGTATTGCCGACCCGTACGCAGGTAGAAAAATTGGGAGAGCACTATTTCCAGCAAAAAACTCCTGGTCTCACGCTTGTATTAGATATTCTCCAACGTTTAAAAAAACAAGTTTATATTGTTTCTGCAGGTCTCATGCCCGCCGTGGCAAAATTTGCTGAGCTTTTAAAAATTAAGGCTGAAAATATATTTGCAGTGCCTATTCATTTTGATGAAGCAGGCAATTATCTTGATTTCGATCATGAATCACCTTTAGTACGTGAATTGGGTAAGCGTGTCATTGTGCAAAAAATAAAAGAAAAATATCCCAGATGTGTATATGTGGGAGATGGTTTAAATGATTTAGAAACGTATGATCTCGTGACACGTTTTGTCGGTTATGGCGGGGCTTATTATAGAAAAAATATAGAAGAGCAATGCGAGTTTTATATCACAGCCTCTTCCATGTTGCCTTTATTATCTTTATGCTTAACAGAACATGAATTGAGTTTTTTAACAGGAGAGGAAAGTTTACAGTGCGGTTTTTCGTAAAATGTAAAGATGCCCATACACAGGTCCATTGTTTTGCATGCGAGTGATAATTTGTTGATAAAAAAGAATAGACAAATGATATTGTTCTGCCAGTGTGTCTATATAAGATTTATGATGTGAAAAACGACCTGATTGATTTAATTTAAATGGAGAAGAATCTTCTATTTCTGTATTAAATAGCACTAAACCCTCTGTGGATAACGCACGGCTAATGAATTCAAAAAGAGAGTTTAAATCTCCACTATAAACCAATACATCTCCTGCCAGTATTAAATCATATTGCGCTGTTTTATCGGATAAAAAAACGGTTATATCACTGGGAATTAATGCGTCATACAAATTTTTCTGCGCGGCGATCTCTAGCATTTTTATAGATAAATCAACACCTGTTAAAGTTTCCGCATATTTTTTAAAAGGGATGCCACACAAGCCAGTGCCGCAACCTAAATCTAAAATATTCAATGATTGATGCGGTGAAATTATTTTAGCAAGCGCATGTTCAAATAATTCTGGGATTTTATACTCCAAGGCAATGCGTAAATGAGGTTCATAATGATCAGCATACGCATCAAACAAAGATTGAATATAATCAGGGGGTGCCGAAAGCAATTTTTTATTTTGAGAAAGCATACTAATAATATAGCTGATTGATTCATTGTGTGGTTGTAAACGCAAGGCTTCTTGAAAATGCGGCATGGCAAATTCAGGACGTTGTTTTGCAAGAAAGGCAACACCTAAATTATTTTGCGCGGAAAACGAATCGGGATTTATTTTGACGACACGTTGATAATACTGAATAGCCGTATCGAGATGGCCTTCCTGCATTGTAATATAACCTAAATTAAATAAAATTTGTGTATCATCAGGCTGTAATTCAAGTGCATTTCTATAATGTATTTTAGCTTTTTCAAAATCACCTTGCTTTAAATAACAAGTAGCTAAATTAGAGTGCGTTTCAAAATGATAGGGTTGTGCGACTGTGATAGTGAGAAATTCAGCTATCGCAGGTTCTATTTTATTTTGCTGCATGAAGGCACAGGCTAAATGAAAACGTGCCGCGAAATGCGTTGGGTCTATCAAAAGTAATTGTTGATAAGTGCTGATAGCCTCAAGCATTAAATTTTTTTTTAAGAGCGCGAGACCGAGGTTATAGTAGGCATCAATATAATTTGATTGTCTGGCGATGGCTTTTCGGTAATAAAGAATCGCTTCATCTAATTTTCCTTGGGCGTAACAAATCGTACCTACATTATTGCAAGCGGCTATATAGTCGGGTGTGTCTGGTTCATTGGATAGTAAAGTGAGATAACCCTCTTTAGCTGGTTCTAATTTGCCAGCTTGGTGGAATGTACGAATAGAAGTTAAATCAACTGGCATACGTTTTATCTGCATGGGCGGTATTTTCAATCACAATAGTTGCGGCGCTATAGGCAATCGAATCAATATCTTGATTTTCATTTTTAGAAAGAGAGGCGGGTGTGACAAAAGAAATTAATTTGTCATTGTAAATGGAGAAAATAGGCTGTTTTAAATTAATCATGCGCGGGTCACTGATATGTAGCAAGTGAGTATAATGAGTTTCATCCTGAAAAGGTAAGTTAGCTGCTAGATCAGTGTAAGGTGTCGCAGTGCCTACGATAATTGCGGCACCTCCAGGAAAAATAACAGTAGGTGTGACAAAAAACGAATTACCCACATTTGTTTTTCTCACGCCTATATAAGATAAAGTTTTAGAAGAGTGATTAATCAAGCGTAAAGTTAACGTCTCATTAGTTGGCGCATTAAACGCATAACTCAATTGAGTAAATATACACAAACTAAAAATAGTGATAAGCCCTTTAATTTTTTTCATAAAATACCTCGTATAAATTAATTTGGATGAGCAGTCTTCTGTGGCTTTTTATTTCTAAATTTATTTTTTTTCTTAGAATGAGATTTTTTTTGTATTCCAGACAACAGTTGTTCACGTTGTTCAGGAATCGCCGTATAAAATTTCTGCCACCATTCAGACAATTCTTGTATAGGTTCACCTGCTTCGGCTCGCAAAATAAGTAAATCATAGCCTGCGCGGAAGCGTGGATGTTCTAATAAAATGTAAGGCTGTCTGCCGCGTCGATGAGCCAAACGATATTGTAAAAGACAAATTTCACGAATAGACATTTGCATTAAACGTGGAATAGCTAATCGAACGGTTTGCTGCTTGATAACATCAGACATTGCTTTTTCAAAAGCAATATACGGAGGCAAGCCGCTATCCGCTAATTGCGCTACTTGATCCAGCACAGGATGCCATAAGAGGACTGCAAAAAGAAAAGCGGGCGAAACCGTTTTTCCTTCGTTAATGCGATGATCAGTGCTGGCGAGTGCTGTATTAAGTAATGCCTGACTGTTTTTAGAGTAGATAAATAATTGCTTCATTAAATGATATTTTTGTAATAACTGTATCGTTTCAAGCGTAGTACCACTTGTAAAAATTTTCAGTACTTCATGGAAAAGACGCGCAGAAGAAACATTTTGTAGTAAATGGCTTAATTGAGATAAAGGCTCTTCTGTTTCAGGTGTAACATGAATATGAAGTTTAGCCATAAAACGTACTGCTCGTAGTAAACGCACAGGGTCCTCAAGAAAGCGTTGCGAGGGGTCACCGATCATGTGCAATACTTTATTTTTAATATCAGAGATACCGCCGACATAATCCACAATAGAATAATCTGCGATATTATAATAGAGCGCATTGATGCGAAAATCGCGGCGATGCGCATCATCTTCAATCGTGCCATACACGTTATCACGCACGATCATACCTTGATGTGATTTTCCATGTTGCTCTTTCGCGTTTTCATGGTGGGTTCTAAAGGTCGTCACCTCGATAACATCACGTCCAAATAAAATATGAGCTAGACGAAAGCGTTTGCCAATTAAGCGACAATTTTTAAAAAGCCTACGCACTTCTTCTGGCCGCGCATTCGTTGCAATATCAAAATCTTTAGGTGTAATGCCTAATAATAAATCTCGCACACAGCCACCGACCAAATAAGCATTAAAACCTGCTTCATGGAGGCGATAAAGCACCTTTAGCGCATTCGGATTAACAGCGCGACGAGAAATAGTATGCTCTGCACGCGGTATAACCATGGGCGTGGTTTTTTTATTTTTTGGAGAGACTTTTGGTTTCCGAAAAGTGGTTATTAACTCTTTTAATGCAGTAATAATTTTATAGCTCCTACTATTATGGCTTATCAAATTCTAATATTTGCGTATAATACCACTTATCTCTGGCTCAAATCTATACAAAAAACAGATAAGCTCCCTTCGTCTAGTGGCCTAGGACGTCGCCCTCTCACGGCGGTAACACGGGTTCGAGTCCCGTAGGGAGCGCCATTTCTATTCAATAGTAACTGATTGATTAATATAGGTATTAAAAACCTATAATGATTCCACTTCATGAGTAAAAATTACTATAATAAAAATAAATAGATTTTATTTTTAACATTTTTGCTTTTTTATCACAAGATAAAAAACTACTTGACCTTATAGTTGCTATATACCTTATCTTGCTCATGAAGAGGAAAAACGATGACTCAGTGGTACGTAAAAGACTTAAGCAAATTAACAGGTGTATCGGTGCAGACCTTGCATCATTACGACCGTATTGAATTGTTAAAGCCTTCAAAATTTCTTCTTCTGAAGTTTTAAGCCTTTGGAATGAGCTATTAGATGATATATGTGGAGAAGATTCTGATCATAAAAAAGCTGTTTTAGATATTGCAATGCAGGATGATAAAGTAAGTCATGATGCAAAAAAATGGTTGGAAAGTTTATCAGCGCGTGTTGACTGACTGTTTCGCAGGTGGTTATACTGCAATTTTATAACTGGCTATTAAGAAAATTTCATAATGATTAAGGGAGATGTTTAATGTATGTTAAGCAGATTATTATCTTCATATATTACAGTTGCTGATGTTTCTCTTTTAAGAGGAAAAGTGTCGAATTTGAAACATATGACTCATGTAAGTGGAGGCAACGAATCAGTCCATACTAGGTATGTTGCTACATTTAGTATTGTTTCTCAGTCCGTTATATTAACTTGTAATGAACCGATACTAATTGATACGGATGATGAAGTTGCGATAGCTGGTTGTGTTGGCAGAGGTATATTCCAAAGTGTAGCTTACTATAATTTTAGAACAAAAGTTTATCATGCCAGTCTTATGAGCGGTCTTTTATTTTATCTTTTTGCGCTTGTGTTTCTTGGGGCACCCATCATCTTCCTAATCCCTTTTTATGGTCCTTATAATTTTTCAGCCCTATTGGCTTCCGGGGTTTTTGTCTTAATAAGTTATCTATGTTATCAGCAAGGAAGAGTTCTTTTTGACGCCAATAATCTCATTATAAAAAAATTTTGTGATTTTCACTTCTGAGTAGATAGTCAGGTAGAGCAAGCGTATATTCTTATGCGTGTGATAGCAGGCATATTCGTTATCATTTTGAGTATTGGATTGGCGGCACATGAATTACCAGGATTTCATAATTTGAATGTGCTTGACCATGTTTATATAAGCAGCAATGCTATTCCCTTCACGTTATATCTTAATTTTGACAAAACTGTTGTAGGTATTTTTATTCTTGGCTTTAGCAAGCAACTGATTTCTACCAAAAGTGGATGGTTGGTGCTACTTAAGCAAAAAAAAATATAGGTGCATTAATATTTTATCTACACCACAAAATATCAATTTTTATTTCATCCAGGTTTAATGCTTTTGCAATTTTAAGAACGGTCGCTCTTCTAGGCATAGCATTTGAATTAAAAAACCTGGATAAGGAAGGCTGTGGAATTCCCGTTAACTCTACTAGCTTTTTAATGCCGCCTTGTTCCATTACTTTTTGATATAGGCTATCTTTAAAAGCTCTAATATTATTGGCAATGGCTTCCAGGTCGTTAAATTTGACATATATTTCTTTGGATGCTTCTTTTTGATTGCAAGTATCAATCATGTCTTGAATATCCGAGACGATTTCTTCTTTTTCATTTTTGTCATTTTCTTCAGACCATAGATTTAATAAATCAGAAACGCCCTCAAATTCTAAAGCTGTTTTTATAGCGGTTACTATAAAAATATTGGGTAATTTTTCTTTTTCCATTTGGGCAGCGATTCTAAATAATTTTACTTTGTTAGAATAATCATGATTATTTCTAATGAATATTTTTCTATGAGAAATAGTTTGATATTGTTTAGCATTAGCTTGTGCTGTCATTTCGATTTCCTCCATCTTCCGCAAACTGTATATTGGCCTTTTCTAATCAATTCGGCGTATGTTTTTAATCTTGCTAATTTTCTTTTTTCGGTGTTCTCGTTTTCTTTGACATATGCTTCGCACAGAAAACTTTGATTGCCTCTAATCATAACGGTCAATCTTAACTGTA
>JBEPVM010000034.1:0-18304 GCA_041690995.1 Gammaproteobacteria bacterium
ATTTAATCGGCAACGTTAGTTGTCGCGATCGGCAAAGCTAATTGTCATTTAATAGGCAATAGCACTCATGCGTATGACCCAGGCTTTTGGGTTAATCCATTGAAATAAAAAGGCAGATAGGAATGTTAACGGCTTGAGGGATGTCATATTATCTACTTCAACAGATGATCTCGCTATTTTATAGGCGAGATATAACATGTAGGTTGCGCCTATGATTTTTATGCTGTGATGAACTATAGGAAATTGGACAAATAATTCGCTTAGGCATAGACCAGTCAATATAAACATGACAGGGAAACCAAAGCAAATACCGAGTGCGTGGGGTAAAGATTTTTTAATACCGAAATTCAATCCAGACGACATAATCATGATATTGTTGGGACCCGGGGTGATGGATCCCACAAAGCTAAACAAGGGAAGTGCAAGCAGTAGCTGCATATTTTATCAGTACTTTACTCAGTTGTTGGATTTTCAGGTAACTCATTTGTTTTGTTATTGTTGTTAGTCAGTTTTTGTCTAATGCGTGCTGCTTTTCCGCGTAATCCACGCATGTAATATAGTTTAGCGCGACGAACTTCACCACGGCGTTTTAATTCAATTGAATCAATAATAGGGCTATAGGTTTGGAATACGCGTTCAACGCTGACCCCGTGTGCATTTTTACGGACAGTGAATGCAGAATTCAAGCCGCGATTGCGTTTGGCAATCACAACACCCTCAAAGGATTGTAAGCGCACGCGTTCGCCTTCTTTGACTTTCACTTGTACCTTGATGGTGTCACCGGGTGAAAAAGCAGGAATGGTTTTATTGGCTGCTTGCATTTGCTCTGCTTCGAGAGTTTGGATAATGTTCATAGTGCGTTCCTCTATTAATCTACTCATAAATCTGCTGGTTATTGTTCTTGAATAAACTCCATCAGTAATTCCAATTGAAATTTATCCAAGTTAAATTTTAATAATAAATCTGGCCTTTTTAGCCAGGTTTTACCTAACGCTTGCTTTAAACGCCAACGCTCAATTTCTTTGTGATTCCCACTGATTAATACATCAGGAACCACCCGATTTTGAAAATTTTCTGGTCGTGTATAGTGGGGATATTTCAGTAAGCCAGAACTAATAGAGTCCTCTGCTACAGAATTTTCATGCCCTACTGCGCCTGGTATCAAGCGAGTGATCACATCAATCATGGTCATCGCGGCTAATTCTCCACCTGATAACACATAATCACCCATCGACCATTCTTCATCCACTTCCATTTTTAGCAAGCGTTCATCAATACCTTCATAACGTCCTGCTATTAAAATGATACTCTTTTTTTCATATAATTTTTCGGCGGTACTTTGCGTAAAATGATCGCCTTGTGGTGATAAATAAATTACCACAGGCTTTGTATGCAACGGCGCAGCGTTTCTTGCTGCGTGAATTGCATCTTGCAAAGGTGGAGCCATCATCACCATGCCAGGCCCGCCACCATACGGGCGGTCATCAACATGGTGATGTTTGTTTTGTGCAAAATCTCGTGGATTCCAACACATTAATTTTACTAATTCTTCTTTCAGTGCGCGTCCAGTAATGCCGTAATCCAGTGCGGAAAACATTTCTGGAAAAAGCGTAATAATACCAAACCACACGTTATATCAATTCCCAATGGACATTTATTATTTGCTTGCTCAGGTCAATATTTTTGATGATGCTTGATAAATAAGGAATCGCATGTTCTTTATTATTTTCATCATTTTTAATGACCAGTACATCATTGGAGCCAGTCTCAAGTAAATAAATGACTTTCCCTAATATCGCTCCCTCGTGGTTGATCACCGTTAAACCTTCTAAATCGCTCCAGTAGTACTCGCCCTTTTTTAAGGGGGGGAGTTCTGTGCTTAACACTGCAATTTTTTTCCCTGTCAGTAACCGAGCCTGTTCTGGATTGTTAATACCAGAAAATTTCACAATAATCCCTTTGTGCTGTTCACGAGCCTCTGTACGTTCGATAAGCGACCACTGATCTGCTTCTTCTATATACCAAGGGTTATAATTCAGTATATTGGCAGTCGTTTCTGTGTAAGCGTGAAGCTTAATCCAACCTTGAACTCCGTAGGTTGAACCCAATTTACCTACCACAATATATTTAATATTCCTGGATTTAATATTCCTGGTATCAGTTTTGCTCATTACGTTTATGCAGTTGCTGCCGTTGTTTTCGCTTGCGTTTCATAACGCTTGATTAAACACCGTACGCGATCAGAAGGCTGAGCGCCTTTTGAAAGCCAATACATCGTACGTTCGTGATTGAGTTCCAGGGCAGTGTCTTTGCCTGTCGCAATGGGGTTAAAATATCCAATACGCTCTACGCAACGGCCATCACGCGGGCTGCGTTTGTCGCTGACAACTACATGATAAAAAGGGCGTTTTTTTGCACCGCCACGGGATAAACGAATGACTACCATCTGTTTTTACTTCCTAAGATAATATAGTTAATAATTCAAGGTGTCGAATTATACGGCAGAATTGATCCGTTGCAAACAAATTATTTATAATGATTAGCTTCCACTCATCGGTGGCATCATCCCGGGGGGTAACTTACCTTGAAGCCCGCGCATCATTTTTAATAATCCACCTTGTTTAGTAAGCTTTTTCATCATCTTCTGCATGTGAGTAAATTGCTTCAGCAAGCGATTGACCGCTTGAATATGGGTGCCTGAGCCTGATGCGATACGGCGTTTTCGTGAGCCATTAATAATCACAGGAAAATAACGTTCTTTAGGTGTCATGGAGTTAATAATCGTTTCAATTTCACTGAGTGATTTATCATTGATATTTTTTGTAGCCGCTTCAGGCAGGTTGGCAACCCCTGGTAGTTTTTTCATGATCCCTGTAATGCCACCCATTGTCGTAATTTGGCGGAGTTGATCACGAAAATCTTCTAAATTAAATGATTTGCCTTTTTTTATTTTTTTTGCAAGTTGTTCGGCTTTTGTGCGGTCTAAGTGACGTTCGACATCTTCTACCAGCGTTAGAATATCGCCCATGCCTAAAATACGTGATGCCACACGGTCAGGATGGAAGGGCTCTAACGCATTGATTTTTTCCCCAATACCCATAAATTTAATGGGTTTTCCTGTGATGTGACGAATAGACAGCGCAGCGCCACCTCGCGCATCACCATCTGTTTTGGTTAAAATGATACCTGTAAGCGGCAGGGCTGAGTTAAAGGCTTGTGCTGTATTCGCAGCATCTTGTCCTGTCATGCTGTCAACCACAAATAAAGTTTCAATGGGTTGAATGGCATGATGCAAGCGTGTAATTTCTGCCATCATGTCTGCGTCTACATGCAAGCGGCCTGCTGTATCAATGATGACAACATCAATGAGTTTAGATTTGGCGGATTGAATGGCGGTTGTCGCAATTGTAACAGGATCTTGAGTGGCATCGCTTGGGTGAAATTCAATATTAATATTTTTTGCAAGCGTTTCTAATTGCTGGATAGCGGCGGGTCTATAAATATCTGTGCTGGTCACCAATACGGATTTTTTTTCTGTTTGCTGTAACCAGCGTGCTAATTTAGCGACAGTAGTCGTTTTGCCTGAGCCTTGTAACCCTGCCATTAAAATCACAGCAGGCGGCTGGGTTGTTAAATCGAGCGTGTTGCAATGTTCACCCATCATGATGACTAATTCATCATGGACTAATTTGACGAGCGCTTGCCCAGGAGTCAAGCTAGTCATGACTTCAGAACCAATGGCTTTTTCCTGGATATGTTCAATAAAGTATTTAACAACGGGCAAGGCTACATCAGCCTCAAGCAATGCCATGCGAATATCGCGTAATGTTTCTTTAATATTTTCTTCAGTCAGACGGCCTTGGCCGCTTAAATTTTTTAAAACGCGGGTTAATCGTTCGGATAGGTTGCTAAACATATTATAATACTCATCTGAAATTAGCTTAAGGAAAAGGGGGATTATACATTAATTATTTTTTTTTGGGATGGGCAATATTTTTTACAGGTGGTATGAATACTCATCTTATCACCTTGCGCATGAAATTATCATCTGTATCGGGCTATAGAAGCATCAACAAGACACTACATGGACTTCTAGTCGTTTGCCAAGCATATATAAAGCTTGTTCAATGCGCGGCAGCTTAGAGTGATAATGCGGATCAAGCAAGCGGCGTACCTCCTTTTCATCGCAATCTAATTTCTTTGCTAAGAATATATTACTTAATTTTTTCTCTCGCATAGCGAGATACAAAGCAATTTTTGCTATAAAAGTTGTTGTAGGTGCAACAGAGTAGCATCGTTTACGTTGAGTAGGGGCTGGAATAGCCATTTTTTTTGAAATTCGGTGTGCAATAGCTTCCTCTAAACAATCTATGGCTTCATTTAAAGCGTCTTCTTTATTTTCCCCCTGTGTAATCGCTTCTGGCAAATCGAAGAATTGCACTAAATAACCGCCTTCTTTTTGCCTGGTCATTTTAACTGGATAATTAAATAAATCACTCATACTCTTACCTCAATTCTTCTTTAGAAATGCCAAGTTGTTTTAACATTGCGTTATAAGTGCCCGTCTTAAGTTCATCTTTTAAATTACGAATAATCGTAAAATGGTCGCCAAATTCAATGGTGCAATGACTTCCTTTTCCGCGCTCTTCTATCAAATCTACTTTAATTCCTTTCTTTTTACCTAATCTCTTAAGTTTCCTTAAAAATTCCGAACCTTTCATAAGTGTCCTTAATGTTAATTATCGGTCAAAAAAGTCCGAATATCAAGCTAAGATTCTTAAAATTTCTTGCAGAAGCTTGTATCAGCTATTTAGAAATGGGTTCCTTACCTTGGGAGTGATGAAAAAATTTGGATAAAAGATAGGAAGTAGAGCTACGTGGTTCTTTTATCTTATAAGAAAAAAGGAATAAAACATTTTCGGAAATTATACATTAATTCTTTGTGAATGTATCAATAACGATGCGGCTCTTTGAAGCGCCGCATCTAGCTGGTTAATTGACTGTAATATGATATCTATACTCTATGCCAGAAGATTCCTTAGATGATGAGGTAGATGACGAATCTGTCACTGCTTCACACCTTGAAGGATCACTGCTTGTAGGTTCTTCTGCATCGAAAGAAGTTAGACCTACTGTGAGATGGGTCGTAACAGTGCAAATAGGTTTGTTACCTTCTGCGGAAAGAATATTAAGAGTACGGCTAAATGTTTGCTCTGGTAGAATTTTAAACTGATCAGAAAATTCATAAGCACCGTATCCGTACTTAGGTGATACGAGTAGTAAATCATATGCTGTCGATGAAGTACTATCGGTTACCAATACTCTTTGGGAAGATTTATTATAAACTATAACAGTTTGATCAACATCACTATTGAGAGGTACTGCAAAGCTTGAAGACGAGAAAACAAGAGAACAAAATAATGCTGCTGTTAAGTGATGTCGCATAAAAAACTCCTTTTCATAATGAGTTAAATTAGAAAAGCTGAATGGTATAGTAAGGTTACGTTAGTGACAAGATAAAATGGGTAAATAGAGTGTTATTTAATCAAAATTGCAGCAACGACATTTCGACCTTCGGCGCTTAAAACATTGTACGTTCGACATGCAGCATAAGTATTCATGATTTCTACGCCGATACCGTAGTTAATTAAATCACCATAAATGTTCATATCAGGAAATTGTAGAGTATGCCCAGTGCCAATTAATAGAATAGAGGGACGTAAAGGGATAACAGTCTCTAAGTCTTCGCGTTTGAGTTCCTCTATACTTTGAGGTTTCCACGAAGTCATTAATATCTCAGGGGCAATAATAATGCTATGTTCAAGCAATTGGTCATTCACTTGAATCTGGCCAGGTCGGTAGGCGCGGATTTGGTAACTCGCAGCGTTATCGTCTAATATAAGTGACATTAGGTTTCCCATGAAATTTATTTAACAGTCGTGAACAGGAGTATAAAGGATATGAATGCGGTAGAAAAACAAAAGATAGCTTGTTTGCCATTTAAGAGCCTGGCAGGTGCTTTATTGCTGAGTATTTTTTTTGGCCCCATTGGTTTGTTATATGCGACTACACTTGGTGGGATTGTCATGATTATTTTAGGATGTGTTACCGTCAGTAGTTTACTGCCCGTTCCAATCATTATTGTCTGGCTGGGGTCTTGTATTTGGAGCGTGGTAGCGACCAACGATCATAATAGAAAAATGTTAGAAAAATGGTTATGAAAAAAAAAATAATAAAACGTACTCATCCTAAAACAGATATGCTTCTCTCTCATTATCCTGCTGTATTGCAACGTGTTTATTCGAGCCGAGGGATAGAATCCCATACTGACTTAGAATATGGCCTTGAAAAATTATTGCCCTATCATACGTTATCAGGGATTAACGAAGCAGTGGCTTGTTTATTTGACGCGTTACAAAACCAAAAAAATATTTTAATCATCGGTGATTTTGACGTGGATGGTGCAACGAGTACAGCAGTCGCTATTCGTGCCTTACGTAGTTTTGGAGCAAAACAAGTTAATTTTCTCGTGCCGAATCGCTTTGCATTTGGTTATGGGTTAACGCCAGAACTCGTACAAGTCGCGGCCAATGATTTTAAGCCTGCGCTGATTATTACAGTTGATAATGGTATTGCGAGTCATGCGGGTGCGCTGGCGGCAAAAACGCTTGGGATACAAGTCATTATTACGGACCATCATCTTGCAGCAGAGACATTACCTGTAGCAAATGCAATTGTGAATCCTAACCAGCCGAATGATTCTTTTTCGAGTAAATCGATTGCCGGTGTCGGTGTTATTTTTTATGTGATGTTAGCATTAAGACGTTATTTAATTGATTCCGGATGGTTTACACAGCAGAATATTCCTGAGCCTAATATGTCGCATTTATTAGATTTAGTCGCTTTAGGCACAGTCGCAGATGTGGTTGCATTGGATCACAATAATCGTATTTTTGTGCATCAAGGATTACGGCGTATTCGTGCGGGGCATTGTGTGCCAGGCATTATTGCCTTATTAGAATTAGCGGGTAGGAATCTGAAGCGTGTGGTTGCGGCTGATTTGGGTTTTGTGGTTGCACCCCGTTTAAATGCGGCGGGGCGATTAGATGATATGTCATTGGGTATTGAAAGTTTATTATGTGATGATTTAGCGCGCGCACGAGAAATGGTAAAAGTATTAGATGAACTGAATAAAGAACGACGTGTGATAGAGCAAGATATGCAAGAACAAGCGCTGCATTTCTTACATAATATCCCATTAGATCAAAAAAAATTATCGCGGGGTATTTGTTTGTTTGACCCTGCCTGGCATCAAGGTGTGATTGGTATTTTGGCTGCACGTATCAAAGACCGTTTTCATCGACCTGTGATTGCTTTTGCACTATCGAATGAAACAGAGTTAAAAGGTTCTGCACGGTCTATTTCGGGTGTGCATATTCGCGATGTATTAGCGCGTATTGATATGCAATATCCCCGCCTTATTGAAAAATTTGGCGGACATGCAATGGCGGCGGGGCTCACTTTGCCACGTGCTTCTTTTGCTGATTTTTCTCGTATTTTTAATCAAGTGGTCTCAGATCAATTACCAGAAGAAAATTTACAACACATTATTTTAAGCGATGGTGAATTAGATTCTTCTGAATTGACCGTCGAAACGGCTGAAATATTACGCGAAGCAGGGCCTTGGGGACAGGCTTTTCCTGAACCTTTATTTGAAGGTGTTTTTCAGGTATTGGAACAAAGATTAGTAGGAGGCAAGCACTTAAAAATGACGCTCTCTAAAGAAAATATTATCATTGATGCGATCGCATTTAATATTGATAGCACAGAGTGGCCTAATCATCGCTGTGCTTGCGTGAACATTGCTTATCGTGTGGATGTTAACCAATTTCAAAACAAACGAAAAATACAATTCATCGTTGAGCATTTGGAAACGGTGTGATTTTTCGCATTCTTATATTATTCAACAAATAAATATTTTTCTGCTGTTAAGCACTACCCATTAATCCTACAAAATTTTACTCTAATTTCCTACAGACAAATATAATCGTCAGTGTAGAATTCCCTGTCTTAATACTTGCTATACGATAGGTGGATAACTAAAAAACAAGTTATCCACTAAACTTAACAAGTATTTACAGCGCATCCTCAAAAAAAGATATACAATTTTTCTCCGAGCTAAAAAGCTTATTAATTTCTATCTGCTGCTTAAGAGTAATCCCAGAGACCAATAGTTCCATTAATTCGATTTGGGATTGTGTAGGTTTATGGTTTCCTAATTTATCCAGAATATCGAGAGAGAAATAGTTGAGTGGGTCCAAATCATTCATAAAATAGTCCTCTATATATTAATAACTAATTTTTACTTATATTCTTCTGTGTCTTATATATGTTTTAAACACAGAAATAATAAGTAATTCAGCATCAAATACCACTCCTCGATTTGTAATGTATTAAAACCTTAAATAATTAAATTAAAAACTTCTATTTCAGCTAGCTAGATTAGCTAGCTGAATTCAATGGCCAATATAATGAGCTAATCGTTTTGGATATAAAAGAAAAATAAGTATAGAATAAGCGACATTAAATAATATTAAAAATAATTTAATATTATACCCAAAAAGGATGTTATTTAGATTTTCTTGCTTTTCACACAAGCAAACGCAAGAAAATCTAAATCCTAAATCTTAGGATGAGATAATTCCAATCATGATGTCTATCAATGGGTGAGTTTATGATGCAAAGAACATTTACAAAAAAACTGTATCACCATAATCTGGCATTAAAAATATTTCCAAATTACAGCGTTAAATATAATACTGCCGTATCACCAAGATTTTTTTCCAGACAGAATAATACATCTTCGACAACCCATATTCCGTCACTTCCTATTTTAAAAGAGATGGCTCAATGTGCTAAGGCAAATGGATTTTCCAGCTTACAAGATACAGTTATTATCGGTGTACAGCATATTCTACCTACAACCGCATCTATGTTTGATGTCATTATCAATCAGTTTGGCATTAATCCCTCTGATATTTTTTTAACAGGAAAATTTTATTCTAGTTGTCTTCCTGTGGAGCGTTATATGCGTCAAAGAGGTATTCGTTTAATGAAGAATAAAATACCAAGAAGACCAGGCCAGTTTGAAGAATTAATGCATGATACTGTTCACGATATGTGGATGCTTTTGGCGGAGCATTTAAAAAAGACTAAAAAAAATAAAGTCATTATTTTCGATGAGGGCGCGCATTGCTTAGAAAGTATACCAAAATGGCTTTCTTTTAAATATTCTTTTACTAGTATTGAACAAACTCGTTTTGGTTTATATGCGGATAGCGTAGGTACACAATTGTTTCCGCTTATTGACGTGGCTTGTTCTTCTGCTAAAAAAAGATTGGAATCCCCATTAATCTCTAAGGCTATTATAAAAAAAATCAAGAAGATTCTTCCTAAGCTTAAAATCAACCCGAATACTGTGTTTGGCGTAATCGGCAATGGCGCAATTGGTTCTGCTATTGTTGAACACTTATTATCTTTTGGATATAAAGTGGTTATTTATGATGGAAATGAAAATGCTTTTAATAATATTCATCACCGTAATTGTTTGCGTGTAGATAAAATTTCGGGTGTAATAGCGGGTAGTAATATTGTATTTGGATGTACAGGACGAGATATAAGTAATGGCTTAAATATTTTGGGGTTAGTCAAAGATGAAATTACTTTAATCAGTACTTCATCCCAAGATGTTGAGTTTAAAGCGTTATTAAAAGCCTCTGATAAAATTCGATTCACTAAATCTGAAAATAATACTTTGTCTTATCTCAATCTTTTTAGTGATTCTGGGGCAGAAATAAGAATCCTTGAAAACGGATTTCCGATTAATTTTGATAAAACAGCACTGTCTGACCCTGCTGATGATATGGAGTTAACCAGGGGACTATTATTTGGTGCTTTTATTCAAGCGGTTACAGTAGCCCAAAAACCAATAGATGATGGTGCGACTTTAAATAGTGGGTCACACCTTATGTTAGATCCATGGGTGCAACAATTTGTCGCTCGCTGTTGGTTACAAAGACAAAAAGATGATAAACACTATCAAGAAAAAATAGATTGTTTTGAAAATATAGAATGGATCAAGGGTAATTCAAATGGGATATATAAGGAAAATGAACTACTTTCTCAATCATTTGGACGGGAGGCACAAAAAAATATACCTACATTAAGATGAGCTAGTGTCTTGGATTTGAATGCATCCGCGCCAAAAAGGACTCGTTGCACAAACAGGGAGTGCTGAGAATTTAGTGCCTGTAAATTGAGAATCATTTTCTAGTATGAAGTGGCTTAATTTAATTTCATTTTCTATATCGGGTTGACTATGAAAAAAATCAAATTTTTTCTTTTTAAGAAAGGTATTCTCTGTTATATTTTTATCTTTTGTAATAATTTCTATTAAATTTTTTAAACATTTTAATTCGTGCATCAGTGTAGATGCGCGAAATTTTTTATCTGCGCTGCCTTCTGTAATAAGCGGAAACATTAATGAATAATAAAGCGGCGATCTATACTGAGCGCTTGAAAATGTGACGGCATTCATTAATGTTGGGCTATATTTCTTTAGTCCATAAATATTAAGTAGTGCGTTTTCTAGGCCTTGACTTGGTGCCATTACGTCAGAAGAATGAGTAGACTGAAAAGCTAATCCATTACCCATACAAATTAAGAAAAGATGCTTTAAGGTATCAATCACATAGGATGATGAAGGTAAATGCCTTTTAGATATTTTTTCCATAAACATTTTATAGAGTAAACCCAGATTTTGTTTTTCAAAAATTTGTTGGCTTTGAGTCCAGCCTTTTTTAAATAAAAAAAGCTGGAATTTCTCCCAACAAGGATCTTTATTTTCAGGAAAAGAAAACCAATTTTTAGTAAAAAATATAACTTCACTATGCCAAGGTTGCTCAAAACCTGGATGATTAGCAATTTGTTTAAACAAATACCAATGGTCAGCTAGAACAGTTGGGTGTTGATCTGATTTTAAATTATAGTATTTTTTTAAGCGTTTAAGTCCAATAGCATCAGAAATCCTGGGCAAGGCGAAAATTGATCGACTGCCAGCCGAGACAGTCCAATGAGGATCTGAGTTATATGAAATAAGATGGTTTAATGCCTCAAATATACCAAACATTTCGCCTGGGGTAAAAAATTTAAGAGGAATAACAGTACCGCTATCTACAATAAAAATTTCGCTTGCCTTATTCAGTAAAATTCCTAAAGGTATAGAAGAATAATTAAATAACGCGCAAAGAGATTTATCTGTTTCAGGATGTGATAAAGGTAAGATATGACCTTCTTGAGAAGGCAATTGTAACTCTCCATTTTTTATTATAAGGTCACCAAAACAATATTTGGCTTTTATTAGCTTATATTTATCACTTGGACTTATTTCATCTATGACTTCGACAAGATCAGGATTAGTTTTTTTAATGTCCTCTCTAACACTCGACCAATTAGTTATTTCAAGAGTCCTACCTATTTTATTTAACATAACTAGATTTATACAATATATTCACGTTTACAGCTCCTTAACCATAGACTAATGCGAGTAGATTAGCAGTAATTTTTTTATTTTAAAAATAAATATTAATTATTTTTAAAACAAGCGACTAACCCATCGATCGATTCTTCCTTCAAGAGCCTTTTCTCGCAATCTGAGCGTTAAAATATTGCATCTTGGGAGAGGATGTAAACGTGTTTTTTCTAAAGTAAGATAACGAGAAGTTGTTTATGCTCATGTGGATGCTAACGAATTTCAAAAAAAAAATACAATTCATCGTTGAGCATTTGGAAACGGTGTAATTCTTTGCTATGATAGCTTTTTCTTTTAGGAAAGGAGCAAGCGATATGAATAATGTTAAGCTGATAGGGTTCTTTTTAGCAATGGGAGTTGCCAGCGCAAATTCAATGGCTGATTACACGCCTTCTACAGATAAAAACGCGAGTTCTTTTCAATGTATCACAAGTGGTCTTCCTGTTCTTGGTACTGAAACACAAGCTCCAACAGCTTATATAACGACAACGCATCGGCTTGTTAAAGGTCTTTGCTTAGACGGCGGAAATGTTGCTAATGGTGTTACTCTAGGAAAAGTGACTCAAAAAGGCCATCTGGTTAATTTACCTATGTGGTGGAGAAATCCAGACGGCGCAATTGTGACTTTGAATGACATTTGTTTTAATACCAAAGCAGATCGGAATAAAAGCAATATAATCGGTAAGGCATTGGATAAGAATCAAAATGGATATGTTGGTATATTTCCAGAAACAGGTTCTACGAGTATCACTTGTCGTGAAGGCTGTGTGAATACTAAATATGACTTTGGGATAGGAGATTTTTGTTAGATTATTAAAGGATAGGCTGCTCAACGTTGTTTGTGGATTGTGCTTGACAAAAATTCGGGAAATCCATGACATTATTTTTTTAGTGTTCTATGTTGATTTTGCTTAAATGGAGAGTAGGGTATGAAAGGATTCATAAGGTTTCTTGTTCTATGCGCGGTAGGCGTTTTTCATTTTTCTGCTGTCCAAGCAGTTGAAAAAAAGCCATTCTATTCATTATATCAAACACCTAATGTAGATGATGGGTATTGCATAAAATATTTGTTTGTTGATTTTAAGGAAAAAAAAGCTTTTTTAACGGCGACTCAACACTATGACGAGTATTATGGAAATGATTTTCAAGTTCCTAATAATGATGCAGGCGTTCTTCCAATTGATTGGAACGGTGCAGGCAGATTTGGCTGCTTTCAGAGCGATCAGTACGAGTGGATTGACATGCCTCGCAAAGCGAATGTCCCTGGGTTGTATCGTTACAATATCAGAAATTTTTCTCAGGAAATTACGGCAATTAATGGAGTACCTGTAGCGGGTTGTGTCCTACAACATGCTTCTATTACTCGCCCTGGCGCAAATGATACTTTTGTATTCACTCGGATCGATGATCAGCACTATACGTGTGAAGTGAATCAGAGCCAATAGTATATTTTATAGGGGTGGCTCGCAGTCGTCCCAGATAACATAGTGCATGCAAGCTGAGGCGGTTTTTGGAAAAAATAATTTGCGATTAGAACGAGGAACTGATATTGTAACTTTATAGGTTACAATATAAAAAAGAAATAATTATGATAAAGAGTTTTAAGCATAAAGGGTTAGAAAAATTTTTCACTAAAGATACTAAAAAATTATTAGATGCAAAAGATATACCAAAAATAGACCGTTTGGATACGGCAGGTATTGTAGATGATATGAATATACCCCATTGAGATTTGCATGAATTAAAAGGCAATAGAAAAGGTGTTTGGAGTGTCGCCATTCGTAATAATTGGAAAATTACTTTCCGTTTTATAAATAACAGTGCTTATGATGTTAATTTAGAGGATTATCACTAATGAATACGAGAAGAGCTAAAAATCGTAAGCCAACACATCCTGGCGCTATTTTGCGAGAAGATGTGTTGCCTTCGTTAGGAATCACTCAAACTGAATTGGCAGATAAATTAGGAATATCGAGGCGTACGGTTTCGCAAATTCTTCATGAGCAACGTTCGTTGACACCCGATATAGCTATTAGATTAGCGCATTTCTTAAAAACAACACCAGAAAGTTGGCTGAATATGCAGCAATCGTTAGATGTCTGGAAACTAGAAAGTAAAAATGCGCGTATTTATAATAAAATTGAAGCGTGTGCATACCAGTCGTATTGAATCAGTTGTGGTTTTTGAAAAGGCCTTAATTCTCATAAATCCGACAAAGCGCATGTAACTGACAGTAACGACATGTTTCAATCTCCATTTTAGGATCGGCTTCTGCATGGCCATTCGCAAAATCACTGCCTAATTTTTCTAATGTGTTTCGCCAGGTAATCACCTGTTGTTCCCATGGACGATTTTCACTATAGGGTGTATCGGATAGACGCATCATGCCTTCCGTTGCTAAATCATTTTGACTAATGCCTTTAAAACCTGACCGAAGAGGATTAATTTCAGCGAATGCAATATGAGTCGTTGCATTTGTCGCAGTAACACAATATAACGGTAATTGAGGTTCATCGAGTCGATCACCAAACCAGTGTTTTATAGAGTTCGTATGCCCTGTTTTATAATCAATAATCAGATGGCTTGTCTGATTGAGCGTATCAACGACTTCATCGATACGATCAACACGCAATGTTATAGTTAAATCCGCAATTGTTATAGAACGTGTTTCTTCGCACGCAATCACTTTAAAAGGTGGGCGTTTTTTTTCAATTTGCAACCAATTCCATAAAAGGGTATATAAACGTGTTTTTTCTAAAGTGAGATAACGAGAAGTTGTTTCTACTTTATTTAAGACAAGTTGAATAGCGTGAGTAATTGCGGTATTAATTATATCTTTCAGGGCCATTTCACTATAACTTTTTAATTTTACAGAATCTTTTATTTCTTGCCAAAGAAATTCAAGCGCTTTGTGCGTGATCTTTCCACGGTCTTGTGGTGTTAGCCCTAACACTGGCGATTCAATAGGCTTTGCTTTTAAACGTATTTCAGCGAATGCTTTAAAAGGACATGCGGCTTGTAATTTAAAAATCCTTTCGCCGCCCTGAATAGTCGCTGTCGTCACCGCAGGGGCTTTTGTATCTTCTATCTTCTCAATACGTTGGCTTTGTCTCGATTTTTCTGCCCGTGATATAAATGGCGTTAATTTTAATTGTTCAATTGTTATTTCAGAAAGATCAGTAATGAGCGGGCTAGTGCGTAATTCGCCATGCGTATTGTGTTCGGGATGACTGAAAATAAGCTGTTTTGTATTTTGTTTTAATTGTTCTATCAGACATTTGCTGTATTCAAATTCATGTTCGGCAGTGGCATGTGGCATTTGCAAAGCTGCTTGTAAAGGATAGGGAATAAAGGGATTAGGTCTTGCTGTAGGAGGCCAAGCGCTGTCATCAAAACCTATTACCCAAGCATGATCAAAAGGAAGCCCAGTTGCTTCCAAGATACCTAATATTTGTACGGTAGTATCCACACTTTTTGGCTGAAAGATAATATTTCCTGCGAGGCGCATCAGATAATGCAAAGTCTTTTGATAGTTTTTTTGAGTTAATACAGTATCAAATGTTTGATATTCCAGAAGTAACTCTAGCCAGCGTTGAACTAGTTGATATTCATGGCTGTCGAGACTTCGTTCCCCTGGCCAACCTAAAATATCGAGCGCTTTAATGAACACTGTGACCCATGCGCTAATAGTATTGAGTGGCGGTTGTTGGTGAGAGAAAGCTAAGAACTTTTTGATTCGTTTAGCTAATCGAGGAGTGCTTGTTAAATTTAATTTTTCCAACACAATATGAGTGGTGTTTAATTTCCGTAAATGCGCATCCAATTGAGCACGTTTAATAAATTCATGCTCTGCGTCCCCCAAAAAAGGTGATAGTAGTAATTGGCTCATTGCCTCAATAGAGATCGGCTGATGATTTAAGTGAAGTAATTGCAAGGCGGAGTGAATAATAGGATAGGTCGCCAAGCTTTTTCCCGCGCTGATATTGAAGAGGTGCTGCTCTTCGCTAAAAACATCCGAAAATATAGGTAATAGATGGTCGCGGATTTTTTCTAAATTCGGAACAATGCAGCCGATTGAGAGTGTTGGATTAGAATTTACTAACGATTTTGCCCAACGCGCCATCGTATAAATTTCTGTTTCTTCATTTTCTAAATGGATACGTTTTGCTGAATCTATAGGAGAAATTTTTATTGAAGAAAGTTCACGTATAGTTTCCGCATCATTAATAATTTGAACGCCTTTTTTTTCAAGACAAGAAAATAAATAATTTTGAAGCGGCGAAAATTCAGTAAAACCTGTTAAAATAAGCTGGTTTGGCAGAGTGACTTTGTGAGATAAAATTTTTTCAGTCATTTTATTGATTAAGCTATTAAAATCTATCCAATTATTTTTTTGACATGTCTTTTGAAATTGAGTCGCCCAGACTAAAAATGAATGGCTGTCTTCTGTGGTTGAAAGAGTAGGGTGAGTTAAGTCAACTCGCCATTGTTTTAAAATTCCCCAGGCTGTTTCCGCTAATTTTGCAGTTTCTGATAATTGCAATAATGCTTCATTAGCAGGAAATTGTTGTAAAATTTCTTCCCAAAGTATGAATTCTTGTTGTGTGGTTAATAAAAGGGGGGAGACTTCATGGATTTGTGTGGCAATAGACTCCTGCCAAAGACGTTGTACCCAGCTTGTGAATGGCAAAATGGTTAAACTCGTCCAACATGATTGGTTTTCTGTTATTTTTAATTGATTATATTTTTTTAATAACGTAGCGGAGAGTCGCCGATTAGGCGTTACTATCGTAGTATTTTCAGTGAGATGTTGAAATAGACTAGTCATTATTTTTTATTAATAATATAACCGACCCCACGAAGCGTCAGAATAAAATCTTGCCCCAATTTTTTTCGTAAATTATGAATATGAACCTCTAATGTATTGCTTGCCACTTCTTTGTCCCAGCCGTAGAGTGATCGGATAAGACTGTCTCGTGACAAAACACGACCTATATTTTCGAGTAATTTATGCAATAAAGCAAATTCACGTCGCGATATATCCACAGGCTCATTGTTAAGGGTTACTGTATGCGACGCAGGGTCAAGCATTACATGACCATGAGAGAGTGTCAGCTCAGCGCGAGCAGAAAAACGTCGTTGCAGAGCACGCAAGCGCGCACAGAGTTCATCGACATTGACTGGTTTAATAAGATAATCGTCAGCGCCACTGTCTAATCCTTTAATTTTATCGGAGATTGATTCGTACGCACTTACCATAATAACGGGGGTGATTTGACCGCGAGCCCGAAAATTCTCAAGGACTTCAAGGCCTGATTGCTGAGGGAGTTCTGAGTTGAGAATAATAACATCGAAACTATCAGTTCGCAGTGCTTGATCAGCGCTGGAACCGTCTTTTAACCAATCGACTGTGTGGCCAAATTGAGTGAGGCTAACGTACATCTCGTTACCCCCTGATTCATCATCTTCCGTTAAGAGAATGCGCATACTGCGTTTACCCCCTCTGATCAATTTTTAATTATAACATACAGTATGGTCAGGTGCGTTTCAATAATTGTAAGGGCTTAAAAAATCCCAAAACGATGGGATTATAGATGAAAGAGATATTATAGGGGTGTTCAGCGCAAAGGACATGAGCGGGTGTTTGGAGAAGTAATTTTTTAACAGAGGCTGCTATATTTCCAAGTAAAATTAATGGGGCCTTTGGGCGTTCTTGTTGTAGAAATGCGAATACCGTTTGCAAAAAGGGCTGCCACGCAACAGCGTCTTTTCGTACCTGAGTAGGCTGTAAGACCAGTGAAGCATTCAATAGTAGAAAACCCCGTTGCAAAAAATTATTGAAAAGGGCGTGGTTAGTTTTCACTAAATTATTTTTATCAACTTGCATAATGTCAGCTTGACTGGTGTGTGGGGGTTTAAGCGCGTCCTCCGCAACTAAAAGCATTTTGATGATATTCCGTAAGGACGTTGCACGATTGACGGATTTACTCAGCCCCGTCGCCGACCAAAGATCAGTAACGGCAGCATCCCAAAAGGCGTATCCATTCGCTGATTGTGCACGTGGATAAGGCGATTCGCCCAGTAAGATATAGTTAACTTGATTAACAGGCAATGTAAAAGCGTTAAAGATTTTTTCTGCACCGGGTAACCAATGAGTCTGACGGGATAGTTGAGCTAAATACTCACTATCCATTGTCGATAACCCCTGTGTAATACAAGACTGCCAGGAGGCATCGACTTTATCCAGATTAAATAAATGGCATGTTTTCATAAATGCCTCCCCCAAAATTCTGATATGGCATTAAGTTGCCTTGATAAAAAACTCAAATCCTAGCCCTTTTAAAAGGATTCCTAAAGTTTGTAATTTAGGGTTTCCTTTGCCAGAAAGAGCCTTATAAAGATTTTCTCGATTTAAGTGCGTTCTTTTGGATAATTTACCTATTCCGCCTTGTGCTTCTGCAACATGACGTAACGCTAATAAAAAAGCTTCAAAGTCGCCGTCATTTTGATATTCTTCCAATGCAACTTGCAGATAAGCAGTAGCTTCCTTTTTATTTTTTAAACAATTAATCAACCATTCTTCATAGTTACCCGTATTCTGTTGAATTTTACGTTTAGTCATAAAAACGCTCTCGAAATTCGAGAACGTTCATTTAACGGTGTCATTCCCGCGAAGGCGGGAACCCATTTTGACATGCAACTAAACCTGCCTTA
>JBEPVM010000035.1:0-18215 GCA_041690995.1 Gammaproteobacteria bacterium
CCTGTCGTATTAATAGCGGTGCTACCCGATGCGTCCGTTGTTAAGCTGGATAAAGCTGCGCTACCACCCACAAGCCCACCGAATGTCGTGACACCTCCTGTATTCACCGTTAAGTCAAAGTTACCATTCACCGTACTCGCTAAATTAATAGCGCCACTGCCACTGGAGGTGAGCACAGTCGTTGCACCGAGCGTGATGGCATCATTATAAGTTTGCGCACCGCTCGTTGTGATAGCACCCCCATTCAAAAGCGTGCTGCCGATCGCATTGGTGGTCAAGCTCGCTGCATTCAGCGTACTGCCCAATGTCGTTGTGCCGGTGCTATTTAACGCAATGGCGCCTAAGGCGGTAACACCACTTCCGACCGTCCCTGTCAATGTAATCGCGCCACTGCCGGCGTTAATTGTTAAGGTACGTGCAATGGCATTAGTTATGTTAGATGCAAAATTTACGGCACTATTCGTTGTCGTGAGCGTTGTATTGGCTCCCAAGGTCACGGCATCATTATACGTTTGGGCACCTGTCGTTATCACACTACTATTATTGATAGCCGTTGTGCCGCCCACATCAGTTGTCAGGCTGCCGATATTGATCGTGTTGCCCAGCGTTGTTGTCCCTACGGTATTCACGTTCAAGCTGAATGCGCCACTTATTGTACTGCCGAAACTAATGTTTCCCCCGCTCATCGATGTCAACGTGGTTCCCGTTGTTAATGTGACTGAATTATTATAGGATTGAGCCCCTGTCGTAGTAACACTCCCCGTGGTAATGAAGCTACTACCTCCTGTTCCTCCTCCTGTTGTTAAGCTTGCCAACGGGATGGAGCTACCCACCGCATTGAGTTGTGGGCCACCGGTACCTGTATTATTTAGAGTCACATTATATCCTCCATCTAAGCTTACAGGAAATCGAATGTTCCCTACTCCCGTTGTAAAAATAGTATCTGCACCGACTATCACCGCATCATTATAGACTTGTGAGCTGCCGCCTGTCGTCACAGCACCGCCATTGATAACAGTAGTCCCGCCTGCATCTGTGCTCACACTAAACGGTGCTGTAATTCCGCCAATCACACCTCCTAATGTCACTGTACCTGATGAATTGAAGTTTAAGGTACCTGCGCCATCCACTGTACCCGCTATTGTAATATTCCCACTCGTACTCGAAAAAACCAGGTTATTTAGGAAGGTAATCGGCCCATTCAATGTCAATGCTTTCGTACCAGATGCGAGTGTGGTGCTGCCAACACCGCTGTTTATAGTAATGCCGCCAGTGGATTGAATAGTTGTGGGTAAACTGAACGTTACACTGGACATTGTCACAATACCAGATTGGCCTGCTTGACCAATTGTAAAACCACTAAATCCTGTGCCTAATTTACCAAGAATTGTTCCTGTGATTTGTAACGTCCCTGCCGCACCCACCCCGATGGATGTGCTTGCGACTTGGGGTCCTAATTGTACTGTACCTGTTCCCGTAATCGAACTTGATGCGCCTGAAAATGTCATGGTATCTGCAAAAATACCTAAGTTATTTGCGGCTGCAGCCAGCGTGCTCGATAAAGTCACAGCAGAGCCAGTCAACGCAGCAGGGGCGCCAAGTGTGACTGCATCACCATACGCTTGTGTCGATGTCGTTGTAATATTTCCATTGATAACCGTAGTGCCGCCTGTGTTTGTTGTGAGACTCGTCAACGGTGCAATTCCGCCCACTACCCCGCCCAGCGTTGTGCTACCTGTCGTATTCAACGCTAAAGTAAATGCTCCATTGACAGTATTGGCTAAATTAATATTTCCGCTTGTGTTTGAAAAAGTCGTGTTACCTGTTAAAGTAATCGGTCCATTCAGGGTCAATGCGTTTGTACTGGATGCGATCGTGCCGCTCGCACTAATGCCGCCAGTCGATTGAATAGTTGTGGGTAAGCTGAACGTTACACTGGGCACTGTCACAATGCCAGACTGGCCTACTTGACCAATTGTGAAACCACTAAATCCTGTGCCTAATTTACTAAGATTTGTTGTTGTAATTTGTAACGTTCCTGTCTCACCACCCACCCCGATGGATGTACTTGCGACTTGTGGTCCTAATTGTACTGTACCTGTTCCGGTAATCGAATTTGATGCACCTGAAAATGTCATGGTATCTGCAAAAATACCTAAGTTATTTGCGGCTGCGGCCAGCGTGCTCGATAAAGTCACAGCAGAGCCAGTCAACGCAGCAGGGGCGCCAAGTGTGACTGCATCACCATACGCTTGTGTCGATGTCGTTGTAATATTTCCATTGATAACCGTAGTGCCGCCTGTGTTTGTTGTGAGACTCGTCAACTGTGCAATTCCGCCCACTACCCCGCCCAGCGTTGTGGTACCTGTCGTATTCAACGCTAAAGTAAATGCTCCATTGACGGTATTAGCTAAATTAATATTTCCACTTGTGTTCGAAAAAATCGTGTTACCTGTTAAGGTAATGGGTCCATTCAAGGTCAATGCGTTTGTGCCGGATGCGATCGTGCCACTCGCACTAATGCCGCCAGTCGATTGAATGGTCGTGGGTAAATTAAACGTTACATCTGGCACGGTCACAATGCCAGATTGACCCGTTCGGCCGATGGTAAAACTGCTAAACCCCGTGCCTAACGCAGCAAGATCGGTGCTCGTCAGTTGTAATGTACCTACAGCACCATTCACACCGATGGAGGTGCTGGCGGTTTGGGGTCCCAATTGTAATGTACCTGTTCCTGTAATCGAATTTGTTCCACCTGAAAATGTCATCGCATCTGCTAAGAAAGTTAAGTTAGCCGTTGCTGCAGATAACACATTATTAAATGCAATAGCCGACCCTTGGAAAATAGTATTTGTTTCTTCTGAGAAGACTGGCGTATTGTAGACTTGGGAGCCTGTGGTAGACACCAAGCCACCATTGATATAAACAGCCTGATTCTCTGGTACATCCAGAGCTGAAATTGTTAAATTAGCAAGAGGGGCAAGATTACCCACGGCGCCGTTGAATACCGTGTACGGTACGATCATGCTATAATCGTTAGTCTCTATGCTGAGTCCAAATCCTCCATTGACTGTGCTATTAAAAGTAATCTCTGGGTGAGAAGGAAGAGGATAGCCCATACTCATGTCAAGCACTAACTGGGTTGTTGCACCCAATGTTACAGGATTATTATATGTTTGCATGTCACCAGTATAAATAAGGCCGCCATTTATCTCTGTACTGCCCTGTGGATTTAGTATGTACAGATAGTTCACCGTTGAATTCGGCTCGCCGACAGCACCATTGAATATCGCTGATCCCGCTGTATCAACAGTTAACCCTGCTAGGAGGAACAAATCCGATGGTGGCCTAAATGAACCTAGTGTGCTTCCGAATGTAATATTTCCACCGTTGTTCGATTTTACTAATATATAGCCCTGAGGCCCTAGTATCACAGGATCATTATATGTCTGGCTGTCCCTAGTGGTAATATCCGATGTATTGATATAAGTATAACCGCCTATATCCGTTGTCAAACTGGCCAAGGGTGTGGTAAACCCCACCCTGCCACTAAATTGTGTTCCTGCTGTTGAATTCAGAGTCAGTCCAAACTCTCCATTTAACGTACTTGAGAACGTAATGTACCCACTACCACTTGATACCGTTGAATTAGTAGTCAATACCGTAGGATTATTAAAAAGAATATTTCCACCTGCCGAGCTAAGATTGGCTCCTAATAAAATAGAAGATCCTGTAAAAGTCATACTGCCACTACCCGTTGTACTCATATCGCTATTAATAACAACATTACGATTAGCGGTGAGTGTCAAAGATGCGGAAGTCGCCCAAGCAATTGGCGCACTGACAGTAATATCACCATTTTGTGACCCTGTAGAACCTGTGTTAATAATGACGCTAGTGCCTAAACTTAAAAGATTAGTAATATCCGTATTTAAAATAATTGAACTATCGGTAGTAGGCGTAAAAGTGCCACTGGAAAATGGGGTGAATCCCGAAGAGGTAGGCCCTGTACTATTAATCGTGACATCATACGGATCTAAGAGCCACGTCCCCGCTACACCCAAAAGTGCACTTGCACTCCCTCCACCTGACCAAATTAAATTTTCTTTTCCTGATGTTTCAATCCAGCCACCATGACCACCTTGTGCGCCCCCTTGTGCATAAATGTCGCCATAATAGCTTGTTGTGTCATCGGCCCACACGACAACTTTACCGCCATTACCCTGGGTGAGTGCATTCGCTAGTACAGTTGCATCTGAACCAAAGAAAGTATAAGCCGCATTTTGTTCTGGTCCTTCACCGTGTGCATTGCCGCCGATTAAAGCAGTACCACCGCCTAGATCACCTGACACGTCAATCAGTGCATTGCCATCTAACGCCACTACATTTCCTAATACTTTAACAACACCCCCTGTTTGTCCTGTTAACCTTCCAGAAGCATCCAATATACCTGAAACATACGTGATACCTTCATCATCGCCCTGTAGAATAATTTCGCCGTTCCGCTCAGCTACTGATTTAGCTTCTACAACACCTGTCATATTAATCACACGATCCACAACACCTTCTGCTGCTTTCGCTGTTAATATAATCGTTCCACCATCCGCTATAAGACTTCCGCTATTATTAACTGCATTCATGCCCGGCTTTGTGGTTTCTGCATCCACAGAAAAATTAACTAATCCTGTATTATCTAAGCCCACTACAAATTGACTGCCAGCCCCTAAAACGATTTGCCCTAAATGCGCTTGAATCATCCCTTCGTTAGACACGGCAGAACCAATCAAAGCCACTAAGCCATGTTGTGCAGCAATAAGAGTGCCTTGATTGATAATAGAGCCGTTATACAGCAAAGGTTGATCAAACTTGTAATTTCCCGTCAAGAAATTTTGATCTGTCATATCGACTGTGGATGCAATAATACTACCTACATTCACCATTGAGCCTGGGCCGAAAAAAACACCCGATTGGTTAATTAAAATAATTTTACCATTCGCTTGGAGCTGCCCAAAAATTTGGGAAGCCCCTTGTTGGGGGTTAATACGATTTAATGCAATTGAACTTGCGCTGGGTTGAACGAATTGAGTTTTTTCTTGAGAGGAAATATTAAAACTTTGCCAATTGATGACCGCTTTATCACTGGTCTGATTAACCACCACTGTGTTTGCATCAGGCGCAGTAATCGTCGCAGACCCGCTCGACACAACGCCATCGACCGGGTTAGCATACGTGCTGTTAACTAGAATAATAGTCGCCAGAAAGACCGACCATTTTCTAAATTGACTGCTCATATATAGCCCCCACCACTTTATTACCTTTTATTATTTTTTTTTAAAAGCCGTTAATATAGCCCTCCGCAAATGACCTCACTTGCTTATTTAAATATAGCTTAGAATTGGAAATTGTGTGGATAAGGGAAAAATATAAATTTTTATTATTTATTAACAGCTTATAGCTTTAGACGTAGTTAAGAGGCATTTCATACAAGACCCATGGGGTTCTGTTTCACCGTTGCATCTATTTCTTTTAGGCAAATTAATAGGGCTTCTAACTGACTCATCGGCCACATATTAGGGCCATCCGAAGGTGCTTGATCAGGGTTAGGATGCGTTTCCATAAAAACTCCAGCGACACCTGCAGCCATAGCCGCGCGTGCTAATACAGGCACAAATTCTCGCTGGCCACTGGTGGCGTGACCTAAACCACCTGGCAATTGCACTGAATGCGTCGCATCAAATACAACAGGGCATCCCGTCTCACGCATGATGGCTAACGACCGCATATCAGAAACTAAATTATTGTAACCAAAACTCACGCCGCGCTCACACACCATGATTTGATGGTTACCGACATCAAATGCTTTTTCAACCACATTTTTCATGTCCCAGGGTGAAAGGAATTGGCCTTTTTTGATATTGACGGGTAAATTTTGTTTTGCAACACGCTGAATAAAATTCGTTTGGCGACATAAAAAAGCAGGTGTTTGTAATACGTCAACTACCTCCGCTACTTCTTCAATCGGCACATCTTCATGCACATCGGTCAACACTGGAACGCCCACTGTTTTTTTGACAGCTTGTAAAATACGTAATCCTTCTTCTATGCCAGGGCCTCTATAACTTTTGCCTGATGTACGATTTGCTTTATCAAAAGAAGATTTATAAATAAAATTGATTTGTAATCGTTTTGTTAATTCTTTGAGTGTACCTGCAGTATCCACAGCAAATTGCTCACTCTCAATCACACAAGGGCCGGCAATTAAAAAAAAAGGTTGGTCTAACCCGATTTCAAATCCACACAACCGCATTATTTTTTCTCCCCACGTGCGTTATCTTTTGCTGCACGGATAAAACCATTAAATAAAGGATGCCCATCACGTGGATTCGATGTAAATTCAGGATGAAATTGACAACCCACAAACCAAGGGTGGTCTGGCAATTCAATCATTTCAACTAAATTATCTTGTTCTGAACGACCTGAAATTTTCATGCCTGCGGCTTCAATATTCGCAATGAATGTATTGTTTACTTCATAACGGTGTCTGTGCCGTTCTATTATTTTATCATTTCCATATAATTTTTCTGCCAAAGAACCCGCGAGCAGTGTACAGGCTTGTCCACCCAGTCGCATCGTACCGCCTTTTTCTGAATGTTCATTTCTCGCTTCCAACTGTCCTGCGGCATTTGTCCATTCAGCCACTAATGCAACCACTGGATAAGGAGTAAGAGGATCAAACTCAGTGCTATTCGCTTCAGACAGTCCCGCTTTATGACGTGCAAATTCAACAATCGCAATTTGCATACCTAAACAAATCCCTAAATACGGTATTTTGTGTTCTCTTGCATAACGCGCGGCTGCGATCTTCCCTTCAACTCCTCGTTTTCCAAAACCGCCAGGCACGATAATGCCATTCATTGATTTAAGAATATCTGTTCCATTTCGTTCAATTTCTTCTGAATCAATATAGTGAATATTAATGTGAGTGCGGGTTTGAATACCTGCATGTAACAATGCTTCTGATAAGGATTTATAAGATTCCGTTAAATCAACATATTTTCCCACCATGCCTATTTTGACTTCCGCTTCAGGGCGGCGATGAGCATCCACCACTCTGTCCCACTCACTTAAATCTGCAGGCTTCGCTTGAATACCTAATATTTCAACAACAATATCATCCAACCCTTGCGCATGTAATTCATGCGGGATTTGATAAATAAAATCGACATCTGATAATGGAATAACAGCTTTTTTATCGACGTTTGTGAACAAAGCAATTTTCAAACAAGCACTTTCTGGAATCGCTCGATCAGAACGACATAATAAAATATCGGGTTGAATGCCAATGGAACGTAATTCTTTGACGGAATGTTGAGTAGGCTTGGTTTTAATTTCGCCTGCTGTTGAAATATAAGGTACTAATGTCAAATGAATAAATACTGCGTGCTGGCGACCGAGTTCAACGCGCATTTGTCGAATCGCTTCTAAAAAAGGTAAAGATTCAATATCACCTACTGTTCCGCCGATTTCAACCAAAGCAACATCCACATCTCCTGCGCCTGCGATGATACAACGCTTAATTTCATCTGTGATATGTGGGATGACTTGAACCGTACCGCCTAAATAATCACCACGGCGTTCATTGCGGATGACATTGGCATACACTCGACCACTGGTAAAATTATTTTTTTTACTCATGGTCACGCGTACAAAACGTTCATAATGACCGAGATCAAGATCAGTCTCTGCCCCATCTTCTGTCACGAACACTTCACCGTGCTGTAAAGGGTTCATCGTGCCAGGATCAACATTAATGTAGGGGTCTAATTTCAATAAATTCACTTTCAGACCACGCGCCTCAAGGATCGCAGCTAATGAGGCCGAGGCAATACCTTTGCCTAGCGATGAAACTACACCACCTGTAATAAATATATATCGCGTCATAGTGACTCCCCCGAATGAAAGCGACTGTAGCAAAATCAAAATCTTACCGCAATGGGCTTTGGAGTATCCAATCTAAAAGTATCCATTGACTCTGGCAAGATCTCCCTTTAGGCTTGATATTTCATCTTAAAATTTGGAGAAATATATGTTGCTTAAAATTTTTGTAGCGTTGATTGTGATTGTGGGAGTTTTAGTCGGTGTACTTGCTCTTGCCTTACCACGCGACCAAATTGTTCATCTGATCGTTTTCCGTGATTTCTTTGATGTATCATTGCCTATCTTGGCATTCGGTGCGTTAATCAAATATTTATGCTCTTGTCTGCATAATCATAAATAAAATAAAGAGGGTGGATTACAGCCTGCCCCGCACAGGTTGCGGGGATGCAAACAGCGTGTCTAATCCACCCTTGTGTCTTGAAAATTAAATTTTAAAGGCAGTTGCTACATCCCTGGCAAACGCGCCTTGTCTTTCACAAGAACACAGACGTGTCTTCGCGTTTTTGTGAGGGGTCTGGTGGTACCTCAACAATATAACAAGCATTTATTAATAGAGGAAATAAATAGGAGTACTCATCATTATTATGTTTATAGAGTAGCTCGAGAGAAAAACAGCGTGTTTTATGTGGGAGTAACGAATGATCTCCTTCATCGAGCATACGAACATAAAATGGAATTGCTGGAAGGTTTTACGAAAAAATATCATATTAAAATGCTAGTTTACTATGACTGTTTTGAAGACATACATGATGCAATTTCTCGAGAAAATTATAAAAAAATGGAAAAGGGAGAACGTTCATTTCACTGTGTCATTCCCGCGAAGGCGGGAATCCATTTTGACATACAACTAAACCTGTCTTAGTCAGGGGAAGTTATTTTACTAAGGTCAGTTTAGCTACATGTCAAAATGGGTTCCCGCCTTCGCGGGAATGACACAGTGAAATGAACATTCTCGGAAAAGGCGATATAAGATCGATGTCATCGAGAACATGAATCCGCAATGGAAAGATTTATACCTGGAGTTGATGTAAGATTATTTTTTCTACCGGAGTACCCACCAGACCCCGCACAAAAACGCGAAGACACGTCTGTGTTCTTCTGACAAGCGTGGCGCGTTTTTTGCGGGGCGACAAGCTCTACTCTTTCTGAACAGTTGCTACATCTCATTATTTTATCCGCCGCGAGCTGCCCGAAATGCATTTGCATTTGGAGAACGCTCGGCAACAAGTTCTGAATACGTACCATCTCGCAATTCATACAAACGAACCGCTTTTTGTGGATAGCCTTGCTGTGCAACCAAGTCACCTGCATCACTATAGGCTTGTCTCATACCACGTCTTTTTGTTTGTTGCATGTCTTCTAATTGACGGGCTGATTTTTCTAATTCTCTCAACATATTTTGGAGAAGAGCCATGGCGTGCTGCATTTCTAACATTTCATCCTGTTGCTGCTGCACTGCTGGATGACGATTAGCGCGTCTTACAAGAGTTTTACTAAATCGAATAGATCCACCGTATTTTCTTTGGAAAGCATCTCGCCCTTCTTCATTTTGTGAAGCAAGCCAGGCATCTATTTCACGCTTCACAGGAGTAAATCCAAGAACTTCTGATAAAAGTGCATGTCTAGCGAATGCAAGACGCTCCAGATTTTCAGGAGGTTGTTGACGTGCGGCATGTTCTTCTGGCAAACGCGCGAACATTTCTGTTGGAGAAGATAAAGCAGCAGCACGCTCTCTAGCCTCTTTACGATTTAATTCAAATTCTAATCGTTGCGCAGGTAATAAATGACGGCCGTAAGCACCATTCAAATCCATTTCTGGCGTTTGATAGACTACATCAAAATATGAATTCACATAAGCTGCGCGCTTATTCATCCAACCTGCTGCCGCTGCTGCATGACCCGCTTGTGCTTGTTGTATTTGTGCATTGGTGTTTGTAAGTTGCGCTGCAATCACGTTTAGTTGGAATTGAAAATCAGCAATAGAGGTCATTAAGACATCATACGCATTCAATGGTTTCAACCCAAGCGCTAATGCTTGTTCTGCAAGCTTATGCTGTTCTGCATAATACTCTGTTAAACTTTGACGCAACATAGCTTCTTGTTGCGCGCGGCGTTGTTCTGCTCTTTCATTTTCAGCGTCTTCTTCTTTTTCTTTAGCCGCTAAGTAACTGGCATATTCAATCTCTTCAATTCTTAATTCTCTTAACAACGCATTACGATTCACAATGGCGTTATTAATATCAATAGATAAGAAACTATTAGGATCTTTGAGTTCTTGTTCGAGTGTTCTTTTAACTTGTTGATTTGATGGCATTATTTCCTCTCCTGTGTTTGTTCTAATTAATACTGCCCAAAAGTATATACCCGATTACTGCAAATAGCAAAACAGGCAACAAAGCGGCTATCAATGGCGAGAATTGCAATACTATACTCAGTTGCCCAACCAATGCCGCCAGGATATAAAAAATAAAACCTATGATGATAGCGAATAGAGTTCGTCTGCCGATATTAATGGATCTCGGTGAAATAAAAACAAAGGGGATTGCTAACAAGATCATCACAAGAATCGCGAGGGGTTGAAAAACACGTTGCCAAAATTCCAATTGAAATCGACTGTCTTGTAAATGGTTTTTTTGCAATGAGCGTGAATAAGCGAATAATGATTGTAATGACATCGCCTCGGGTTCAACAATACCCACATTTAATAAATTAGGTGTTAAAGCTAAATTCCAGGTAGCTTCTGAAAGTTGCGTACTCGTTGTGCGATTATTTTTTAAGGTCGTCTTCACAATATCATGTAACAACCACTGGCCATTTTCTAAATCGAGTGATTTCACATAATAAGCGGCTAACAAATGGTGCGCGTTATCGAATTCATAACGTGTCACGCCTTCAAGATGATGATGTCCCATGATTCGCTCTATATGTAAAAAATTAGTTCCTTCATGAATCCACACGCCTGACTGGGTCACAACCGCTTGCCCACGGCTAATGGCGCTTGATTTATGTCTTTCTGCTAAATAATCTGTGCGTGGCCCTGCTAGCTCTCCGACTAAGCTCACTACGATAATCATCATCAAAGCGGCGCTCACCACACTCCCTACCATCTGCCACACTGAAACACCTGCTGCGCGCATCACCACTAACTCATGACTGGAGGCGAGTATCCCTAACCCTAAAACTCCGCCGAGTAAAACTAATAGAGGTGAAAATTGATATAAAATATGGGGTAGTTGCAACGATACATATAGAATAGCAGCACCAAAACTATAATCGCCCATGCCTATATCGTGTAATTCTTTGAGTAATCCCACAATAAAACTCAGCGCCACAACAACTATAAAGACGAGCAGTGTCGAAATTAAAACATTTTTAGCAATATACCATCTCAGAATTTTCACTGGTTTTTTCTCATAAAGAATAATTTGCCTGACTGCCAATTAAATAGTAATAGGATGACAAAAATTAATAAAAGATGTACCCACCATACGCCCACCACAATAGGCACTGTTTTTTGCTCTACCCAATCCCGCGCGACAAATAATAACTCGACATAAATTATATAAATTAAAATAGCAGGTAAAAATTGCGCGTAACGGCTTTGGCGTGGCCGTATATAACTTAATGGAATCGCTAACAATGCTAACAAAAACGCGGATAAAGGCATTGAAACACGCCATTGTAACTCGGCCGCGTCTTTAGGATTTTGAAAATAATTTTTCCATAATAGATTCGTTGGAATGACTTCTTGTGCTTGATGCTGGGATATTATCGTTTGGTCTGGAATACGTACCGCGTATTTTTTAAATTGAATAATTTTATAGTCATTCTGGCCTGGTGTGCCTTCATAACGATATCCATCCACCGCAACGACAAATTTATCTTTAGAGATAGGATCAATCATTTGGTAGGCTTTCGAGGCTGATAATACTATCCAGGGCAGTAACGGCGATTTTTTTTGTTCAGCAACAAAAATATTGTTGGCTTGCTGATGATTACGCGAGAGGGTTTCCACATAGAATATTCGACTTTCATCGCCACTGGGTTGAAAACGGCCCGGAGTGAGCGTATTCAAGAGGTTACCTGCCGTCAGGCTTTGTGAAATCAATTTGTCTTTTTCAACAGCTATAAAGGGATTCACTATCAATGTAAAAACTAAGACGATGACCGCGACAGAAAAAGCAAGCCCGCCTGTTATCTGCACAAGTTTTTGCGTACTCATGCCATAAGCTTGCATCACTCGCAATTCATTGTCTGCGTATAAGCGCCCATAAGTTGCAATAATTCCAAGATAAAGCCCTAATGGTAATAATAATGCTAATAAAAAAGAAACTTCAAATCCCATTAATTGGAATAATACGTTCACAGCAATTTTGCCGGATGCGGCATAATTGAGAAATCGCACAAGCTGATTACTCAAGAAAATGAGTAATAGGATTAAGGTAACAGCCACTAGGGCATGGCAAACTTCTTTCAAAAGATAACGCGAAATAATCATTTAATTCTTCTGTATAAAACTAAAACTATGTAGAATTCGCATTATTATATAAAATTTAACTTCAAGGAGCTAACATGAAATTCAAGCTTGACTCAATCAGCATCGCGCGCCAACGAACAGACTGTACTATTGTTGGTATTTTTGAAGGCACTCAAGAAAAACCAGGCTCTGCCGTACAGGAACTTAATAAAATTAGCAAAAATTATCTTGTTAATTTCCTTAAAAACGGGGATTTTCAGGGAAAATTAGGCCAAACTTTATTTTTGTATCATGTGCCAAATAGCGCGTCCACTCGTATTTTATTGGTAGGCTGTGGTAAAGAACCTGTATTGTCCGCGCGAGACTATCGAAAAATCATTGCTAGCAGTGTGAATGCACTCAATACGATTAAAATCACTCGCGCGACTTCTTTTTTAACAGAGCTTTCTGTTGAACAATATGATTTTGCCTGGAAAATAAAACAGGCTGCTCTAGTGACCTCAGAAGCGCTCTATTGTTTCGATGAATTTAAAAGCAAGAAGGAACCCAAAAAAACTCTGCAAGAGATGTGTTTTTATACGCCTAAAAATCAACATTATTCTGCATGCGAAACTGCATTAAAACAAGCGATCAGCATTAATCATGGCGTTGAATTCACAAAGAATCTAGCGAATTTGCCGAGCAATATCTGTACCCCCACGTATTTAGCCAACCAAGCTAAAAAACTCGCGCAGCAATATACTCGCTTAACGGTCAAAATTTTGGAAGAAAGCGCCATGGAAAAATTGGGGATGGGGGCGTTATTGGCTGTCGCTCAAGGCAGCACTCAACCTGCTAAACTCATTTGTCTGGAATACAAGGGCGCGAATAAAAAACAAGCCCCTGTTGCATTGATAGGTAAAGGTATTACGTTCGATACAGGTGGTATTTCTTTGAAATCTCCGGATGGAATGATCGGCATGAAGTATGACATGTGTGGCGCAGCGACTGTATTAGGCACTCTAAAAGCGGCCATGGAACTGAAGCTGCCTGTCAACTTGGTAGGTATTATTGCAACAACAGAAAACATGCCGAGTGGGTCTGCCTGCAAACCTGAAGACATTGTAACCACTCTTTCAGGTCAAACCGTTGAAATTTTAAATACGGATGCAGAAGGACGGCTGGTACTTTCCGATGCGCTCACTTATTGTGAACGCTATAAACCTGCTGTAGTCATTGATATTGCTACATTAACAGGTGCTGTCGTCATTGCTTTAGGCCAGCATGCAACAGGCTTACTCAGTAATCATGAACCATTAGCGCAGGAATTATTACGGGCGAGTAGAGAGAGCCATGATCGTGCCTGGCAATTACCTCTGTGGGACGATTATCAAGACCAATTAAAAAGTTCTTTTGCAGATATGTCTAATGTCGGCGGCAGGCAAGCAGGCACTATCACTGCGGCTTGTTTTTTATCTCGCTTCGCCAAAAAATTTCGCTGGGCGCATCTGGATGTCGCAGGCACAGCCGCTATGATGATGGGGGGCGGTGAACGTCGCTATGCGACAGGACGACCCGTACCTTTGCTGATGCAATACTTAATAAATCAATATACTAAATAAGAATATGCCAAAAATTGATTTCTATCTGGTTCCTGACAAATCTGAAAAAGAGCGTTTATTATTTGCGTGTCGTTTCATTGAAAAGGCCTATAAAGAACGACATCGGGTTTATGTTCATGCACAAAATCAAACACTCGCACACCAGTTGGATGAGTTATTGTGGACATATCATGAAGATAGTTTTCTGCCTCATGATGTCAGAAACAAGGAGCCTCTACCCACATCACCCATTCAAATTGGCTTTAATGCAGCACCTACACCTGAAGAACAATGGGATGTTTTAATAAACTTAAGCACAGATGTGCCAGAGTTCTATCCTCAATTCACTCGTGTCGTAGAACTTGTTTCTGATGATCCCCTTATTCAAGCTGCCGCGCGTGAACGCTATAAATTGTACCGAATACACGGCCATACTATTAATACTTATAAAACTTCTATTGAGACATAACTATGGAAAAAACTTACAATCCAAACGCTATCGAACAAACATGGTATCAAACATGGGAAAAAAATAATTATTTTGTGCCATCAGGTGAAGGCGAACCTTATTGCATCATGCTACCGCCGCCGAATGTCACAGGCAGTTTACACATGGGGCATGGTTTTTGTTTTAGTATTATTGATATATTAATTCGTTATCATCGTATGCAAGGTCGGCGTACCTTATGGCAAGGCGGTGCTGACCATGCAGGTATTGCAACTCAAATGGTGGTTGAAAGACAATTAATGTTAGAAGGTCAATCACGGCATGATTTAGGACGTGAAGCGTTTGTTAATAAAATTTGGGAATGGAAAAACGAATCTGGCGGCAATATTACACGCCAGCTAAGACGCTTAGGCGCCTCTATTGATTGGTCGCGTGAGCGCTTTACCATGGATGAGAAATTATGTGAAGCAGTCACTGAAGCATTTGTTCGTCTACATCGTGAGGGCTTAATTTATCGTGGTACACGTCTTGTGAATTGGGACCCTAAATTATTAACAGCGATTTCTGATTTAGAAGTGATACACACTGAAGAAGAGGGGAAATTATGGCATATCCGTTATCCGCTTGATCACTCTGACGAGTATGTGACGGTAGCAACCACACGACCTGAAACACTATTAGGCGATGTCGCTGTCGCTGTTCACCCCGATGACGCGCGTTATCAACACTGGATTGGACAGCAAGTACAATTGCCTCTTACGGGACGCACTATTCCTATTATCGCAGATGATTATGTAGACCCTGCATTTGGTAGTGGCTGCGTCAAAATCACGCCTGCGCATGATTTTAATGACTATGCTATTGGGCAACGTCACCGTTTAAAGCCTCTCAATATTTTCACACCTGATGCGCACTTAAATGCAAGCGCGCCGAATGCTTACCAGGGATTAGAACGCTTTGCTGCACGTGAACAAATTATTCAGGATTTAAATGTATTAGGTCTCATCGAAAAAATTGAAAAATATACGATAAAAGTACCCCGTGGTGATCGCTCAGGTGTGATTATCGAGCCTTATTTAACGCAACAATGGTTTATGAAAATGGAATCGTTAGCGAAACCCGCGATAGCCGCTATTGAAAAAAATAAAATAAAATTGATGCCAGAAACATGGAATAAAACTTATTTTCAATGGCTGCATCACATTGAAGACTGGTGTATCAGCCGCCAGCTTTGGTGGGGACATCGTATTCCTGCGTGGTATGATGAAAACGGTCAAGTCTATGTCGGTCATGATGAGATAGAAGTGCGTCAACACTACAGCATTTCTGTTGATACTCTGTTACAACAAGATAGCGATGTCCTGGATACGTGGTTTTCTTCTGCTTTATGGCCTTTCTCAACACTGGGTTGGCCTGAAAAAACACCCGATCTCAGCACGTTTTATCCCACTCAGGTTTTAGTGACAGGTTTTGATATTATTTTTTTCTGGGTCGCCCGCATGGTGATGCTAGGACTTCACTTGAACCATCAAGTACCTTTTCAAGAAGTCTTTATTACTGGCCTGATTCGCGATGCAGAGGGCCATAAAATGTCGAAATCGAAAGGGAATGTCTTAGACCCACTGGATTTAATTGATGGCATTGAATTAGATGCGCTCGTGCGCAAACGTATTCATGGTTTAATGCAACCTGCCATGGCGCAAAAAATCGAAAAAAACACACGCGAACAATTTCCAAAAGGCATTGCTGCCCACGGAACAGACGCATTGCGTTTTACTTTTTGTGCATTGGCATCTTACGGACGTGAAATTCGTTTTGATTTGGGGCGCCTGGAAGGTTATCGCAATTTTTGTAATAAATTATGGAATGCAGCACGTTACGTATTCATGAATACGGAAGAAAAAAATGTCGATTTCCATCACACCCATAAAATACTTTCTGTGCCTGATCTCTGGATTTTATCACGCTTGCAAAATACTATTTCAATTGCACATGATGCACTCGCTAATTACCGTTTTGATTTGCTCGCCCACGCATTGTATGAATTTACCTGGAATGAGTTTTGTGATTGGTATTTGGAATTATCGAAACCAATTTTAAATTCAGCCAATAGCACGATAGAAGAATTAAACGGCACACGCCATACGCTCATTCATGTGCTCGAGAATATTTTACGTTTACTGCATCCTATTATGCCTTTCATTACAGAAGAAATCTGGCAACGCGCAGCGCCACTGGCAGGTATCACAGGCGATACAATCATGCTGCAGCCTTATCCGCTATTCAATGCTAAATTAAAAAATGATGAGATAGAATCAGAATTAACCTGGGTCAAAGATTTTATTATCGCTATCCGCACCATTCGCAGCGAAATGAATATCGCACCTGGAAAATTACTTTCTATTTTATTAAATAAAGGCACACCCATTGATAAAAAACGCTATGAAAAACATAGTCACTTACTCATAGCGCTCGCAAAATTAGAAAATTGCACCTGGATAACAACAGATGCGCCTATCCCAGAATCAGCTATCGCACTCGTCGATGAATTAGAAATACTGATTCCTATTGAAGGTCTTATCAATAAAAAAGAAGAAGCTGCCCGCTTAATGAAAGAAATCGCAAAATTAAAAAAAGAAGTTGAACGCGCAGAAAGTAAATTACAAAATCCAAGTTTTATTGATAAAGCACCTCCTGACATCGTTAGAAAAGAACAGGAAAAATTAGCGGAATTAAAATCTGTAATTCACAAATTAGAAATGCAACACGAGCGTTTTGCGTCTGGGGTTGATGGGTAACAAGGGCGATTGCTCTTGGTTTTCCCACTCGTTAAAAATTAAAAAATATAATCATAACAATAGGTTAATAAAAACCTATAAAGATTAGGCAACCATTTTTGCTTTATAAAGTTATTTCAGGCATAATGCCGCACTAAATAGCAATTAAAGTAGAGGATAGCATGACAAACTGGCAAGACTCGAACACAAACCTTACTGCTTTAGCCGAAATCACAAGCGGAGTAGGTACAAGTGTTCTGACCGCTGGGTTCCTCTTGACAGCGTGCGGAGTCATAGCAACGAGCACAGCTCTGGTTGTACTGCCTTATCTCATTCCAGCGGTCTATATAGGGCTTAGCCTATTACAAATCATGCATGGTTTTGTATTAGATAACCTAGGCATTAATAACCTATCTTCCAATGAATATATCTCAGGTGGGATATTCTTGGTTGCCCTGACTCAATGCTGTTCTGCACCCGCCTTGTGTTTTTTGCTCGGTCTAAATGCATTAGCACAGACTTGCGCAGGCTATTCGCAATTAGAAAAAATGAAAGAAAACCCTGGGAATAACGTGGTAATCGACAACAAAATTCTTTCAAGCATAAGAGAATACATCGCATTATCTGTTGTGAAAGCTATAAGTTGGTTCATCGTAGCAGGTGGGATTATGTTATTTACTCCTTGGGCTATCGCTGGAGGCTTAGCAGCAATTACAGGTACTTATCTCTATAGCAACATAGCTCCATTTTTTAGGAGCAAAAAACAAGGGATGGCTGAGGAAAATTCCGCCCCTCTTTCTTTCATGAATCGCATGCTAATCTACTCTACGCTCCCGATGTGACGTAAGAGAGCAAGTACGATTCTTAACTTGTGCATTAAAAAAGATCCCTGTATGTAATAGAGTTCTTTCCAAACCCTATCTAATCTAGCAAAATACTTCCTAGAATTTAAGAGGGAGACATTAGACCCTGAGTGATCGTCAGAAAATAAAGTG
>JBEPVM010000036.1:0-17858 GCA_041690995.1 Gammaproteobacteria bacterium
AGGAAATGCGTGTAAATTTTTGTAAGAGAGTTGCAAAATATCTCACATCAAAAAATACCTCATGAATCATTAGGAAATTTATCTCCTAAAAAATTTATTGAGAAACAGTTAATCTCTACTAATGCGTTGTACTAAAAATGGGGGCTTGACACCTCCAGTGAGTTATTTGCGCTATAGGTATCATTCATCAGGCTCCACTTTTGTATTTACAATAACTTTCCATTTTTTATTACGCACTAATGGCTTATGTGATGCGCGCGATACTAGATGTACCCAGTTTAATTTCCTTTTATTAAGTACCTTAATGAGTTCATCAGAAAATTGATCGAACCCTAAAAATTCAAGTAAATAGCCTAGTCGTCGAATCCAGAATGATTCCGGATTGAGTTTGGTTAATGCTATTAATTTTCTTATATCTATTTTTTCAGCAAGTTCCATTAATACAGTAGCCACATTATTAATCCCAGCCGCATGATGTGGAGCAGTGACTAAATCAACCGCAATAGCTTCTGGCGTTGCAACTGTAATTACACCCGCCATGGTATTAAATTGCTTGGTTGGCATGGCTACGGCGTTTTTATTAGCGATAAATTCAATATAAATCCGCCCGCACTGTATGGGCGGCCGATTTTTTGTTGTGACAACTTGAAAATGCTGGGGTTTTTGGTGAGTCGCTCCATAAAACTGTGCGGCACTTAAAAAACCAACATAATAGGGCTGTCGAAAATGTTTCATTAAATTGGGAATAAACATATCCGCAGGTAAACACCCATAAGCCCGATATTCGGGAGGTACAATTAAATAAAACCCTCTGGCGGGGCTAACAATTGTTTTATTTAACTTTAGACGATGTAAGGCATTCAAGGCCGCTATTTTTGTTAGCCCTAAAGCTTTCTCCGCGCTGTGAATAGTAAAAAAATAATGTCCTTCGCTCCGAAGTTTGTCAATAAACTCCAATGCTCTCATTTGATGATATCCTGTGTCTAAACTTCTATAATATATCGTTTTTAGTTATATTAAACAAGTTTTAACCCATTTATATTGTACCAAAATAGAAACGACAAAGTGACTTGTTGTCTAATACCAGATCAAATAACAGATTAAAACTATATAGAGAGGTCACTTAAACAGATCATCTATCGTTACACATGCTTGAATGATTTCTTCAGAATACATAGTTTCTTTCAAACCATTCGCGGAAACCATTGATATGAAAATGTGTTTTTTTGTTCTTGTTTTTTCTCTAAATACAGCAGCTTTTCTTTGTAATTGAGCGGCAAAATTTTTATTGATTTCAAATGGATTATCAGTATATTTAATTTCACATAAAGTGATTGTATTATCATCCCTATCGAACAGTAGATCAATTTGCGCGCCATCTTCTTGAGTTTTGGATGTAGGGACATATCGCCAGCCATTCGCAATAGCCGATGGGCTAATTTGTAATTTATTTCTAATCTGAGAGAGATGTTTGTAGCAAATTGCTTCAAATGCATATCCAGCCCAATTGTTCCATTTGCCAGAATTACATTTACCTTCCCAATAACCCGCTTCTAATGAGTTTTTCTGTAATGTATTTCTGATAGGCTCAATCCACTCCAGATAAAACAGCGTGTATTCATCAATTAGCCGATAATAAATACCTCTCTTTTTGTGGAAATGGGGTTTGAAACTGATTATAAAGCCAGCTTCTTCTAGTTCCGAAAGCTTTTTGATAACTCTACCTCCTCTCGAAGAATGCTTTGATTTTTTGATGATTTCTTCTTGTCCTGTTCCTGATTTATTTTTTGCGATTATTCGTAATAACTCGATATAAGTTTCTGAATCATTGAATAGCGAAGAAAATAAATTGTCAAATTCCTTAAATAGCAGGCTATTTTGATGAAATGCTAACTTGTCAACTAATTGTGTTGCAGATAATCCTTTTTGCATTTCTTTTAAATAGTAGGGTACGCCGCCAGTAGTCATATAGATCTGAGTGATTTGTTGTTTATTAAGAGTTACCTTTTTATTAGCTAAAAATTCATTGGTTTCTTTTAAATTAAATGGCATTAACTGAATTTTTTTGGTAATTCGATTATGTAATCCTGCTTTGTTATTGATAATTTTATTTATGATCCATGAAGCAGACGATCCGCATAAGATCAATTTAATTTTAGGGTTATTTGACCATTCCTTATTCCAGATATAATCTAATGCTTGTAGCAATCCTGCTTTATGTGTCTCCATCCAGGGAAATTCATCAAAAAATAGCACAACTTTTTTATTTACGGGAACGAATTTTGCGATCGCATCTGTGAGGGCGTCAAAAGTATCAAGCCAATTTTTCTGTTCTTTAATTTCAGTTCCTTTATAAAATACCTGACCGATCTCTTTCACAAAGCGATTAATCTGCGTTTTCATATTCCCATCTTTGATGCCGATAGAATTAAAAAAAACACATTCTTTTTTGCTAAAGAATTGCTTTATTAAATAGGTTTTCCCTATTCGCCTTCGTCCATAGACAGCTAAAAACTCCGCACGATCAGATTCCAGCAGGGTGAGTAAATATTCCTGTTCTTTAATCCTTCCTATAAGATTCATATTCGACTTCTTGTGTTGTTGTGCCACCAATAAGTCTATTATTAGCGGCGCAACAATGCAAATGTTATTGCTTGTTGCGCCGCTAATAATAGACTTATTGGTGGCACAACAAGAATATTTAAATATTCTATTTATAATTCAAGGGGTTACATTGAAAAAAGTCGCGGGGTCAGGCTTGCATAATTGTACCTTCCATCATCCAATATTGGCATTCTGCTCAAACCTCGTGGTTGTAGTCGTATCAGGAAGGAAGAAAATTTTACCAATTAATGACACGGAGGAGTAATGCCAATATCATTTTGATGAGAGATCTGTGCAACTGTGCAAGCCTGACCCCATTCTTGTGACCCCATTCTTGCCATTCCTTGCGAAAAGCAAGTTCTTTAGCAAAAAAAGGATTAGAAAAAATTTCCACGATGATTCGAGATAAAATTAAATCTTGCTCTACTTGTATATCGTCAATCCACAGCGCTACTTACCTCCAGTGAATTATTTGCGCTATAGGTATCATTCATCAGGCTCCACTTTTGTATTTACAATAACTTTCCATTTTTTATTAATTTTAACAGCCACTTTCAAACTCTTCGAGTAAATTAAAGCGGAGCTGTAGGCAAATAAAAAATATGGTGATAGCGAGGTAAGCTATATTATAATGACATTCAACCATCTATTGAACTTCACTTAAGAGGAAGAAAATGAATAGTGAAAACGCATTTTTTGAAAATTCTCCTCCCTGCCTCTTGAGGCTGTGCCTTAAGAAATTTATTATAAAAATTTATTATAAATGGAAAAAATTTTATTAAGGAGGAACTATGTCGCATGCTATTTTTTCTGCCTCTTCGGTGCCATGGGAAAATCAGAATACTTCTTTTTACCCTTCGCTTACGGCTAATTTAACCGCAGATGTGTGTATCATAGGCGCAGGAATCACCGGTCTTACCACAGCGTACCAATTAATAATGCAGGGAAAAAATGTTGTTATCCTTGATAAGGCACAACCCGGCGCAGGCGAAACAGGAAATACAACCGCTCACCTTTCAAATGCCTTAGATGATTATTATTTCCAGATTGAAAAATTTCATGGCCTTAAATGTGCGATGCTAGCGGCGCAAAGTCATTCAGCAGCGATTGATTATATCGAAAAAATAGTGGCCGAAAATGATATAAAATGTGATTTTACGCGACTTGACGGTTATCTTTTTTCAACGGATAAGAGGATGCTTCAGAAAGAGCTTGAGGCTGCGCAACGCGCAGGTTTATCCACAGTCCGTCTGGTAGACAGTAGCCCGTACACTGTTCCTTTTAAAAGTCCGGCTTTATTATTTCCAAAACAAGCACAATTTCACCCTATTAAATACTTGAATTCTTTATCCGCTATTATTACTGAGAAAGGAGGGAAGTTGTTTGGTTTAACACACGTAACTGGCCTTAAACAACAAGCGGGCAAAGTGAAGGTGATAACAGCCAATAATTTTTCTGTGGTGGCAGACCACGTGGTCACTGCAACCAATGCGCCTTTTCAGGGTACCCTGAGCCTTCATGCTAAACTTATTCCCACCCGCACGTATGCGATTAGTTTTTTGGTGGAAAAAGGGTCTATCCCGCAAGCCCTCTATTGGGACACAGCCGAACCTTATCATTATGTCCGTCTACAGCCTTACGATGCTAAGTCAGACATGTTAGTGATTGGTGGCGAAGATCATCGTGTGGGCGTGACTCCTCAAAATGACCCGTATGTTCAGTTGGAAAACTGGATTAGAAGTTATTTTCCCTCTCTTCCTTTTCTAAAACACCGATGGTCAGGCCAAGTGTTAGAGCCTGTTGATTATCTAGCTTACATAGGCCGTCATCCTCGGTTCAACCAGGTTTATCTAGCTACAGGAGACTCGGGACATGGCATGACCCATGGCACTATAGCGGGTTTGTTAATAAGCGATCTCATTCAAGGCCACTCTAATCCATGGGCCCTTTTATACGACCCTTCTCGTTTTTCAATAAAAGCATGGAAAAAGGCCATTAAAAATAATATCGCAGCCTGTTATAGTTATTTACGCTACTTATTTCTGTCGCCTCAAAAAAAAGCCATCGACTTACAGGCAGGTGAAGGTGCTATTGTACAATGTGGTTTAAAGAAAAGAGCAATCTATAAAGACCAATTCGGTAAGGTGCAGGAATGCTCTGCGGTGTGTCCGCATTTGAAATCTCTTTTAAGGTGGAATCCTATCGAAAAAACATGGGACTGCGCAGCCCATGGCTCGCGATTCAATACAGATGGTAGCATCTTGAATGGTCCTGCAAATAAAAAGCTCGCATGTTCCCTTGTTGAGGCTCAGCATGATCAAAATTCTTGATGAGGGGTCTCTACACTCACGAGAGAGTTTAGCCTGGAAGGTCGTGGATTATTTTTATCGTGGGTGGTGGAGTGAGCAAACACTTTACTAGTATCTTATAGATATCGAAATCAAAGCAGTGGGAAGACTGGGGTTCCCTATAACTGAGTACTTTTTTATTTTTCCCTGACGATAAATGGCACCATCGGTCTATTTTATGATAATCCACTTTTAGTGTGGTCAGTGATTTTTCTTTAATAATAATACTAGAGCTGTATGGCCAGCTTTCCATACGTAGTTTTCCGAACGCCTTGAGTACGCGCGCATTGTAGGCAGTTGGACTTTCTAAATTCAGACAAGCACCGTTACAACGTTTTATTTGAAAATAAAAGCAAGGCCCTGTTCCTTTTTTGCAAGTTACAGATACGGATTGAGTCATCTCTTTACGAAGCCAAATTATACTATTAATATCAAACTTGTTATCTATATATTAAAAAATTCATACGGAGAAATATGAGGTTAACCGATTTCAACCCAGCCTGGTGGCTGATAAATCCCCACTGCCAAACGCTTTGGTCGGTCTTATTTCGTCGCCGTATTAAAAATTTGTCTCTTAAACGAGAGAGAATTGAATTAGCCGATGGCGATTTTATTGATCTGGATTGGGCGGGGTATGGGAATAGGAATGGGAATGTTCCTATCGTTTTCATTTTGCATGGCTTAGAAGGATCAACGCAATCCCCTTATGTCCAAGGAATGTTACAAGCTATTGTACAACAAGGCTGGCGCGGCGTTTGTATGAATTTTCGTAGTTGCAGTGGCGAGCGTAATCGCTTACAACGGATTTATCATTCGGGTGAGACGCAGGATATTGCTGAAGTGATTAGTCAATTACAACAACGTGAACCTGGAATACCCATCGCTGCAATGGGTTTTTCTCTTGGGGGAAATGTATTACTGAAATGGCTAGGTGAAATGGGTGAGCATAGCCCATTAGTAGCTGCGATTGCTATTTCTGTTCCTTTTGAATTGAATAAAGCCGTTGTACGCATGAACCATGGATTTTCTCGAATATATCAATGGCGTTTGTTGTATTCGCTTTGCAAGAAAATAAAATGGAAATTTCAGAAACAACCCACACCATTTATAATGCTACCTTTAAAAAAGATGAGTACGTTACGTGACTTCGATGATCACGTGACTGCGCCTTTGCATGGGTTTTCTGATGGAGCGGATTACTATACCCAATCCAGCTGTCGTCAATACCTGCAGAGAATTAAAGTGCCTACCTTGTTACTACAAGCAAAGGATGATCCTTTGGTGGGAAATAATTCTTTGCCTGAACCATACGAGATGTCAGCACACGTTCAGCTTGAGCTTTCTGAAAAAGGAGGGCATGTTGGTTTTGTGAGCGGGAATTTTCCGTGGCGGATTGACTATTGGCTAGAACAAAGAGTGCCGCTCTTTTTACAGGATTATTTTAAACATTAAACCGAAAATGAACTACATCGCCATCTTGCACGATATATTCTTTGCCTTCGAGTCGCCATTTGCCCGCATCTTTAGCGCCTTGTTCACCCTGGTAGCGAAGGTAATCCTCATAAGAAATAATTTCTGCGCGAATAAAACCTTTTTCAAAATCCGTATGAATAATGCCTGCGGCTTGAGGTGCAGTAGAACCTTTGTGAATTGTCCATGCACGTACTTCCTGGACGCCAGCCGTAAAATACGTCTCTAATCCCAGCAATTGATAGCTTGCATGAATCACGCGATCAAGGCCTGGTTCTGTTAAGTGGAGTTCATTTAAAAATTCTTTTTTTTCTGTATCGTCTAATTCAGCGATCTCCGCTTCGAGCGAAGCACAAACGGCAACGAGGCCCGCATTTTCTTTGTCTGCCAATTGCTGAACCTGAGTGAGCAATGGATTATTCGTAAAGCCATTTTCTGCAACATTCGCAATATAAAGTGTTGGTTTTAGAGTAAGTAATTGTAATAGCTTTAAGCGTTCTTTTTCTTCTTTTGTGAAGGATAAAGCTCTCGCTGCCTGTCCTTCGTTTAATTGTACACGGACTTTTTCAAATAAAGTGACATCGAAAAGCGCTATTTTATCGCCGCTTCTCGCTTGTTTGTTGACGCGCAATAAAGCACGCTCGATTGTTTCTAAATCTGCTAATGCGAGTTCTGTATTAATAATCGCAATATCATCAAGCGGAGAAATTTTACCATTGACATGAATGACATCATCATTTTCAAAACAACGCACAACATGCACTGTTGCATCGGTTTCACGGATGTTAGCTAAAAATTTATTGCCAAGACCTTCACCTTGCGATGCACCTTTGACTAATCCTGCAATATCGACAAATTCGATGGTCGTGGATAAGATGCGTTGTGGGTTAACAATTTTAGCCAATTTTTCTAAGCGGGGATCAGGCACAGCAACCACACCGACATTCGGCTCAATGGTGCAGAATGGATAATTGGATGCATCAACCCCCGCTTTTGTTAAACAATTAAAGAGCGTTGATTTGCCTACATTGGGCAAGCCAACGATGCCACATTTGATGCCCATGGTATTTTATCCAGCGTATTTTTTTAAAAAACGAATTATACTAGGTTGCATGCGTATTCTAAAACTTTATTTTTTGCTATTGATGCTATTGATAATAGCCTATTTATCCGGTTGTGCGACCGCGCCTGCTGAACATTACCACGTTATCTCCTGGCAGGAACGTGTGACAATGCTGTCTCATCTTCAAAATTGGAATATGAACGCAGTGGTGGCAGTGCGGACCCATCCAGGGAATGAAGGGGGTAGTGCGAATTTGCAATGGCATCAGCAGAATAAAGATTACACAATTCTATTATTTGGTTCTTTGGGCTTGAATTTAATTAAATTATCAAATCAACAAGGGCATATTCTATTAGAAACAGCCAATGGTACGAAAATAACTGCACCCACGGTAGAAAAACTATTGATGCAGCAAACAGGCTGGCAGTTACCTGTTTCAAATTTATATTATTGGATACGGGGGTTACCCGTGCCTTATCAGCCTGCACACAAGCAGTTTGATCAATACTTTCATCTTGTACGACTGAATCAACAGGGTTGGACAGTCACGTTTTTGCGTTACACGACAGTGAATCATATTGATTTACCCACTAAGATCCTGTTAGAAAATTGGCGGATAAAAGTAAAAATCAACATTAGGCAATGGCAATAGGATAAGGTGGATTAGTGCGTTGAGGATATTCGTTTAACTGTGTCATTCCCGCGAAGGCGGGAACCCATTCTGCCTTGTAACTAAACTTGCCTTAGTCAGTGAAATTTATTTTACTAAAGTCAGCGTAGCCACATGGCAGAATAGGTTCCCGCCTTCGCGGGAATGACGCAGTGTTAAATGAATATTCTCGATGCGTCCTTTCGATCTAATCCATCCTAGCATTGATAAGTTTTCATTGACACTCATTGTGTGAATCATCAAAATAACGACCTATTGGGGTGTAGCCAAGCGGTAAGGCACCGGGTTTTGATCTCGGCATTCCTAGGTTCGATCCCTAGCACCCCAGCCATACTTCAGATAAGGATTCTTTGTGCCTGAAATAATGATTTTTAGCGGCAATGCGAGTCAAGGGTTAGCAACACGCGTTGTGGAGCATCTCGGTCTCCCATTGGGCAAAGCCTTGGTAGGGCGGTTTAGCGATGGCGAAATCATGGTAGAAATTCAAGAAAACGTGCGTGGCCGCGATATTTTTCTTATTCAATCCACTTCTGCACCTTCCAACGATAACTTAATGGAACTCATTATTATGGCAGATGCGTTGCGACGTGCTTCTGCTGCCAGAATTACAGCAGTTGTTCCTTATTTTGGGTATGCGCGCCAAGATCGACGTGTACGTTCAGCGCGCGTACCTATTACTGCAAAAATAGTCGCCGACATGATGGCTTCAGTCGGTATTAGCCGCTTGGTAACAGTTGATTTGCATGCAGATCAAATTCAAGGGTTTTTCTATATGCCCGTTGATAACTTATATAGCACACCTATCATGTTAGAAGATATTGATGGTAAGCAGTATAAAAATATCATGGTTGTCTCGCCCGATGTTGGCGGGGTGATTCGCGCGCGTGCGATTGCCAAGCGGTTAACAGGCGCTGATTTAGCCATTATTGATAAACGCCGTCCTCAGCCGAATGAAGCACAAGTGATGCATATCATTGGAGATGTGAAAGACCGCGAATGTATTATTGTCGATGATATTGTTGATACAGCAAGTACACTTTCTAAAGCAGTCGATGCTTTAAAAGAACATGGCGCATCTAAAGTGGTTGCTTATATCACGCATCCAGTTTTATCAGGCAAGGCGATTGCAAATATTGAAGCTTCATCACTGGATGAATTAATTGTGACAGATACGATAGCGTTGCAGGACAGGGCGCTTCACTCTAAACGTATTCGCCAAATTACATTAAGCCACATGATTGCAGAAGCGATTCGGCGAATTAGTGGCGCGGGATCGCTGAGCCGGATGTTTTTAGATTAAAAGCCAATATCCCGCATATTGTACTAATTTAGTCTGTTTTGAAAAATAGACCTGAAATTTTTATTATTATTAACGAGATACCTCACCTCTGTTGATATTTATTTGCAAAAATTACAGTCAATTACAGGCTTTTTGATAGTGATTCTGTAATGGAATGCCCTTATAGCATCTTGTCCGGAGTAAGAGGAAAATAACCTATACCTAAAACAAAAGACGCACTTCACCAAGGAACCTATCCCATGAAGCCAGTTAATTCTTTGTTAGTCTATATGAAAACAATCAATGTATTATTTCTAAGTATGATTTTAGTGTCTCCCGTGCATGCTTTTAAAACGGAAGAAGATCCTAACAGTGCGATTGCAACACAAGATAAAGCGGATGTATTACAAAAAGAAGATATTGATCGCTTTACCAATGCTATCGCGCAAATTAAAGATTTCTATGTACAAAAAACCAGTGATAAAAAATTATTAGAAAATGCTATTCGCGGTATGTTAAGCGGCTTAGATCCGCATTCTGAATATTTAGATGAAGATTCTTACAAAACATTATTAATGATAACGACAGGCGCATTCGGTGGGTTAGGGGTCGAAGTAACAGGTGAGTATGGCGTATTGAAAGTGATTAGCCCTATTGATGATACCCCGGCAGCAAAAGCAGGTATGAAACCAGGTGATTATATTGTTGCGATCAATAATAAATTAGTGAGTGAGATGTCATTGAGCGAAGCAGTGGATAGCATGCGTGGGGAAAAAGGTACAGCAGTAACGCTGACTATCATCCGAAAAGGAGACAAAACGCCTATCACCTATAAACTGACGCGTGACACGATTCATATTTCGAGCGTAAAAAGCAATATGCTTGAGAATGGTTTTGGTTATGTACGCATTAGTGAGTTTCAAGAACCGACAGCCGATTTGATGACAGCCGCGATCAAGAAATTGAAAAAAGAAGCAGGGGGGGCGCTCCGAGGATTAGTGCTGGATTTACGTAATAACCCTGGCGGCTTACTGGAAGTCGCTGTGCAAGTATCTGATCTCTTTTTAAATAATACGAAAACACATCAGTATCATGATCTGATTGTTTACGCAGAAGGTCGTTTTCCCAATGCAAAATACAGCGCGAAGACAACGCGTGTGGATGATATATTGAATGGCGCACCTTTAGTTGTTTTAGTGAATGCAGGTTCTGCTTCTGCATCTGAAATTGTGGCGGGTGCGTTGCAAGACTATCATCGGGCTATTATTGTGGGCATGAATAGTTTTGGTAAGGGTTCTGTGCAGACAATATTACCGCTCGATGATAAGCATGCAATTAAATTAACGACAGCCCTTTATCACACACCCTCAGGTCGTATTATTCAAAATAAAGGAATTATACCTGATGTGGTTGTGGATGACTTGAAAGTAGAGGGCAATAAAATTGATACAGCAATGCTGGCACCGATTAGGGAATTTGAATTAAAAGGTCATCTCGCAGGTAAAAAAAGCACGGATACCACAGAACACAGTTCGGATGAAAAAGTGGATGCTGTTGGGTTGGCGCAATCTGATTTTCAGCTTTACCAAGCTGTTAAAGTTCTCAAAACAATAACTATGCTTGATAAAGAGCAGGATATCATGACAGCACAACATGCTTCAGCGTCAAATTAATTGCATAGGATTCCCATTGCCTTCATTGACAGATCATGTTTTGAGTTCTGGTTCTCTGGGGGGGTGTTCTACTGTTACAGAGTTACAGCTCACGTTAGAACACAGGCTAAAACAAGGACATAAGCTATTGTAAAGCCAGGCAAATACGACACCCATAGTAACTCCTTGAAGCAAACCCCATCCTAAACCAAAAAAACCGCCTTTCAATGAAGCTTCATAACCTGGATATAAAGCAGACCAAGTTTGCACAAGACTCGTATTATAATCCCAAACCCAGGCTGCCCAGGCAACCGCCATCATGACAATGCCGGCAATAATGCCGAGTGTGCCACTGAAAGCAATAATATTTAACCGTGAGCAGGTACATTTCCCATTCATTTTGAATCTCCCTTAAAAAACCCCATCATACAGAAAATCCTATTTTAACAAAAGGATGAAGACTCGCAAGCTGTGAGTTTTCATTTACCTCTGCTATCTCTATGAAGTCAATCAATAAATTAAAGTTGATTTAAATAAATACATTATTGTGAAATATGATATTTTTTTGCTATACTTCAACTAGAAAGCAAAATGAGGATATAATTATGATGCAACGCTCTGATGTCAATGTGAACACTCTGCTAGAAGAAAATACTGTCAAGCGGTTATTTGATCTTGTGTTAGAAACAGCCAGAGGAATGCCTGAGTTACAAGGCAAATTACCCAGGGACTTCTCTTTTGTTTTTGATTTTGAAACTCTATTGAAAAGAAAAGAATTACCTAAAGAAGACCTTTCTTTAGGAGAGCAAGTAAAGGCTGAAGAAAAAGCTGCCGAATTAACTAAAGAAAATCGGTTCACAAAATCATTGCACGAGCGCACATGCGATTTAATAACCAATTTAGTGTGTGCACGCATAGAAAGCCCTGACACCCTACTACCCACTGATTGTAAATTATTACTTGTTCCTTGTTTTAACCCTTATCATTGGACCGCCAGCACCGTTGGCTTAAGTCTCACTGACAAGGAAGCTGTTCTAGCGCTTGCGCGGGACAATGCAGAGTTCTATAACGAAAAAAAAATAGCATTAATAAATGCTGGTCACCCCCCTGAAGAAGTGAAGAGAATAATTCAGAACAATATTAAAAATGCCGTCAAGGAAAAGTATCAATTAAAGAAAAATCCAGCTAAAATCTTGAGGTTATTTACTCCGCCTGATATACGTTTCTATGATTCACGAGATACTAACAATCCCTTCGGTAATCTTTATTATGATTCAGCCAGATTACAACTTGAGGGAGAGTTTGGTTTACAGAATATGCGATGCAGTTATCAAGAGGGAGAAACATGCGGAGACCATTCTGTTTTTAATGTATTTTTTAACGGGTTATTAAACCAGCCTGCTTTTATCAATCAAGCTGGCTCTGTTACATCGCAAGATTTGCGTGCCATTTCTCAACAACTTCACGCTCTTGCGGTAAAAGAATCACAGTTATACATAAAGATCGCTGAGAACGAAGTTGATGACCAAGCTTCTCAGGAGATGAAGGATAAATCTCAAATTGAAAAGAAACGCTTGGAAGATGAAATAGAAAAAATTAAAAAATCAATTCAAGCAGTTAAACCTGATTTAGAAAAATTATTACGGCGAATGCATCAGTATAATGTTGTACTCGGGTTGGATTTGCCTGAGGTTAATGCATTAGATGCTAAAGTTGAAGCGGAAGAAAAGCAAGCCAATAGAGATACAGTGAATATTGTCGAGTTTCCTGCAAATAAAATACAAGAAATAGCTAATGTGTTGGAGGAACTCGATGATTCTAATGATGCAGTAATCCGAGAAGTGTTAACAGCTCTATTGAAAGAGATCATGATAGAATCTACCCAGGAAGCTTCCCTCTATGATCTGGGGTCGCTCTATGAACATTTTAAATTAGACAAACAGGTATCGAATGTTTCTTCTGTTGTGGACGCGTTAATAACAAATCAAATGGATAAAATAGCTGCTAATGTCAGTCAAAAAATAATAGAAAACAGGCTGGCTAAACTCAATAACCCACTTGATATTATCAAGAAACAAGTGACTGATTCCACCAAGCAAATCATTTTATTGCAACGTATCGCAGATAGTCTTGTTGAATGGAACACAAAGGGGATAATAACATTATCTAAAGAAAATATAAAAGAAGTGCTTGGCAATGATTGCTCTCTTGAACAAAAGGAAGCGGTTGTTAAGGCGGTACAAGCATTATTCAACTTAATGGGTGCTGCCAAATCGGAAATAAAGCACGAAAATATGTATGTTCAAGAAAAAGCCTTCTCTCTTATTGTAAAGGAAGTTGAGCAATTATTGCAGATAGAAATAGCAGCAAGCCGTACAATATCGTATATTCAGGCTATCTTAGCAGAACTCGATATTTTTTCATCGCAGCCTAATTTAGAAGTGACTTTAGAACGATTGGCGAGTCTGCTAGACAATGTTATTCATGATCCTGACAATAAAAAAGAAGTGATAGGTAGAGCATTGGGTATCGAGTTGAGTGAAGAAAGTAATCCTCGTGTTGTTGCAAATTTATTAATTGAAAAAAATATGGAATCTATGGTTCGGAAAGAATGTAAAGAAATTATAGAGAACACGTGTTTTTTGATAGAGCAATACATCGACATTATCAAAAATCGGGTGACTAATCCCGTTATTCAACAAAAAATATTAGAAAAAATTACGGAACATTTAAACATATTAAATGAAAATAAAGAAAGCGATTTAGATGAAGAAGAAATCGTTGCCTTACTGGGTGACCCAAAATTGTCGGAAGAAAATGAGCGAGCTGTAGTCAATGCGGCAAAAGAATTAATAGGTCTTGCCACAGATGCTGTCTTTGCCTCAAACCAGAAAAATGATTATTTAAATGCAATGAAAGCGCCTATTGTCTTAAGAGAATTACAACTATTTTTGGACAAAAAAACCTCCCAAAAAAATCCGGGATATACTAGTTTGTTTTCCATATTTACTAACTGGGTTAAAAATTTTACTACCGCTCAGGCTGATAAGCCGCCTGAGGAGAAAGCGCGATCAAGGCCTAAAAAATAACAAAAATTCTTGACGAACAGGGGTCTCGCATCCTCTAAAAAAAATTTCTGTTGCGCAAATACGTTACGATTTTTATCAATAAATCTTTTGCTTCGCTATCAAACCAAGTCGTATTTGCCCAATGGCGTAACCACGTTAACTGACGTTTTGCTAATTGCCTTGTCGCACTAATACCTCTTTCTTGCATTTCATCATAACTGCATTTATTTTCAAGATACTCTAATACTTGACGGTAGCCTACTGAACGCATAGCAGGTGTTGATGAATCTAAAGGGTACTGTGCAAATAAAATTTTTACTTCATCGACGAGTCCTTTTTTTAGCATATTTATGAAACGTGTCTCGATACGCGCATGTAAAACAGCGCGATCGTGTGGTGCAATAATTAAGGGGTATATTAAATAATTTGTCTGTGAATGAGATTGACTGGCATGCCATGCAGATAAATTTTTTCCTGTTAATAAATGCACTTCTAACGCGCGTTGAATACGCTGGCTATCATTTGGGTGAATGCGACTTGCTGCAATAGGATCAATTTCTGTTAAACGGTGATGTAGAGCAGGCCAGCCTATTTTATTAGCTTCCTCTGAAAGCATTAACCGAATAGAGGGATTAGCAGACGGCATGGCTGCAATACCTTGTTGTAGCGCACGAAAATATAACATTGTGCCGCCCACTAAGAGTGGTATTTTACCTTGTGCATGAATATCTGCTATTTCACACAACGCATCTATTCTAAACTGCGCTGCAGAATAAATATCATTGGGTTCTCGAATATTAATTAAGCGATGTGGGGCAAGCGCTAAAATATCATTGTCTGGTTTAGCTGTGCCAATATTCATTCCGCGATAAACCATTGCGGAATCGACACTGATCATTTCAAAGGGAAAATACTGTACTAATTCCACAGCTAATTTTGTTTTACCTGACGCCGTTGGACCCATTAAATAAATGACAGGCTTCTTTATATCTATCATTATTGTCCACGCAAAAATAGACGATCTAATTCCGCTAAAGAAAATTGCTTCCACGTAGGGCGACCGTGATTACATTGGCCACTGTGTTCTGTATTTTCCATTGCTCGCAGTAACGCATTCATTTCTATCAGCGTTAATGTGCGTTGCGCTCGGACAGCCGCATGACAGGCCATGGTTGCTAACCAGTGGTCAATACGTTCATCTATTTTTAAACTTGTCTCATGTTCAATTAAATCAGACGCAATATCACGAACTAATTGCTCAATATTGCTATCACGTAAAATATCGGGTGTTTCACGTATAATGAGGGTATCGAGACTCATGCGCTCAATACTTAAACCTAATTTTTGAAAAATATCCGCGTAATTTTCGAGTGCATTGGCTTCACGTTCGCTAAGTTGAATGGTTAATGGCAGTAATAAATGCTGCACTGTTAATCTTTTCTCAGAAAAATTTTTTTTAAGTTTTTCATAGAGTACTCGTTCATGTGCAGCGTGCATATCAACGAGTACTAACCCATTTTCATTTTCAGCAAGAATAAAAATATTACGTAATTGTGCCAGGGCAAAACCTAATGGCGGAGTAGGCGGGATGGTCTCTGTTATGTGATGAGGCGCCTCTGGGGTTTTTGGGTTATTATTTTCATGTAATTGCTGATAAGCTGCCATTTTTTCTTGTATTTGCAGTGGAGCAATGGGTTTCGGAGTCGAGTAGGTGTAATGAACAGGTGTAGGTATATCTTTAGGCGTAGGCGTATGTTGAATATCGCATGAGTGAATAGGAGAAGTAGATGACCCTGGATGAACATGCGCTAATGCATCTTTAATGCTGTGTGAAATAAAATCATGTACTAAGCGACTTTCACGGAAACGTACTTCATGTTTAGTGGGATGTACATTGACATCCACTTGGTCGGGGCTTATTTCTAAAAACAACACAAACGCAGGGTGTCGATGACCGTATAATACATCGTGATAAGCTTGTCGCACAGCATGGCTGACTAATTTGTCGCGTACAATACGTCCATTGACATAAAAATATTGTAAATCTGCGGTTGCGCGTGAAAAACTTGGCGATGCAATCCAACCTGTTAATTTTAAATCGGGAATATCGCTTTCTATCAAGAGTGCGTTTTCTATGAAAGGAGCGCCACATAAGCTACTGACACGCTGTGTGCGTTCTGTTTCTGAACGCGCTGATCGGTATTGACGAATGAGTTTTTGGTTATACTTAATAGTAAGATCAACGTCAAATGCGCTGAGTGCAATGCGCTTCACTAATTCGTCTATGTGTTCGAATTCTGTTTTTTCTGTACGGAGAAATTTTTTGCGTGCGGGCGTATTAAAAAATAAATCACGTACTTCAATAGTCGTGCCTTTGGGGTGTGCTTTAAGACTTGCTTTTAATTCTTGTTCTATCCCATTCGTTTGTACTTGCCAGCCTGATCCATTTTCGATACAAGAAATTAATAGTAGACGTGAGACAGCGCTAATACTGGCGAGCGCTTCCCCTCTAAATCCTAATGTATTGATTTTTTCAAGATCGTCTATTTCTTTTATTTTGCTTGTGGTGTGTCGATTGAGTGCTAATACGAGATCATCTGGATGAATGCCATGGCCATTATCGCATATACGGATTAAACGCGTGCCGCCTTGTTCAATATCCAAATCAATTTTAGTCGATCCTGCGTCTAAACTATTTTCTAATAATTCTTTGACGACAGACGCGGGGCGTTCAACAACTTCACCCGCAGAGATTTGATTGGCTAGCATACCACTGAGTTTTTGAATACGAGTCATTAAGCACCTGTCGTTAAATATTTTTTTTGATAAGTCTGGATACCATTAAATAAAGCAACGGCAATTTTATGCTGATAAAACTTGTTTGCCAAATGTAATTCTTCAGATGGGTTTGATATAAACCCTACTTCCGCTAAAACAGATGGAATGTCGGGGGATTTTAACACCATAAAGGGTGCTTTTTCAACGCGTGTACAATGTAACAGCGTCACTTTATCAAGCGCATCTAACAGTGATGAGCCTAAGCGAAAGCTATTTTTGACGGTGGCTGTTTGCGCAAGATCAATTAAGACAGAGCGTAATAAAGTGCTTTGATCTTCTAATTTTTTTAATTCAACGCCTTCCAGCTCAGAATAATTATTTCGTCTTGTGAGCCAACGTGTAGCGATACTGGTCGCGCCGTTTTTGGATAAAGTATAGACTGATACGCCACTGGCGCGATTATTAAAATAAGAATCCGCATGGATTGAAATAAAAATATCTGCTTTATTTTTTCTGGCATAGACTAGGCGATTATGCAGCGTGACATAGTAATCGCCACTGCGTGTAAGTACGGCGTGCATATTATTTTGTAAATTAATTAAATTTGCTAATTGTTTTGCGATTTGCAGTACAACATCTTTTTCTTTTGTGTGCATATCGCCTATTGCGCCTGTATCGTTTCCACCGTGTCCTGGATCAATCATAACAATCATAGGTCGTGTGGAATGGTGCAGGGGTAGCGGTAATAAAGTAGGTTTTTTTTGCGTACTATGAGAAGTAACGAATTCGTGATCGCTTTTTTGTATAGGCTTTTCTTTTTTTGTAATAATAAGCTTTTGAGGGGTGGCAAAAAAAGAAATAATAACCAGTTTGGTCGGTAGTTTAGAAATAGTTTTAAAATGCACTGGTGCAGCTAAATCTAACAC
>JBEPVM010000037.1:0-17693 GCA_041690995.1 Gammaproteobacteria bacterium
CTAAGGCAGGTTTAGTTGCATGTCAAAATGGGTTCCCGCCTTCGCGGGAATGACACGCTTTCGCGGGAATGACACCGTTAAATGGACGTTCTCGATTTTTTTAGTAACATACAAAATTTTGATGCAATTATAAATTAGCATGGTATTATACTTTGTATGATTTATTTCTAAAAACCTTCTAAGCTCCCCTCATTCCCGCGAAGTCGAAACTTATTCTTCTACACCACCCCTCTTGCTCTCGTCAAATAATTTCTACTTTAAATTTTTTTAGGAAAAATAATGACTTCGCCTAAAGTACATATTACAAAAGCGCACGACCATTTTTTTCGTATGGCGATGTCAGACAAACACGTTGCGCGAGAATTTTTTGAGGCGCATTTGCCAGAAGAGATACGGAGCGTTGTTGATCTCAATTGTCTTGAATTACAGTCAGGCTCTTACATTGATGATATGCGCCAGGAATCGATTGCGGATATACTTTTTAAAACTATCATCAAAGGACAGGAAGCACTTCTTTATTTAATAGTAGATCATCAAAGTCGTCCAGATAAGCTCATGCCTTTTCGTGTTTTAAAATACAGCTGCAACATTATAGATCAGCATTTGAAAGACACGGCTAATAAATCTATTCCCTTAATAGTACCGTTAGTTGTTTATCACGGCAAAAAACCATGGATTTTTTCAACGAATATTAATGATCTTGTGGACGCCCCGAAAGAATTAGTAGAGACTTATTTTTTAAAGCCCTTTAAGCTGATTGATCTTCATCGTATTGAAGATGCTGTGATCAAGCAAAATACGTGGGCAGGTGTGGTAGGGTTAACATTAAAGCATATTTTTGCAAAAGATATGCTGCTGCATTTGGATGATATTATTCACGCGCTAAAAATAATAGCGCAATCTCAGGCTGAACACTTTGTGGGAATGGTATTAACCTACATAGCGGATCGTGGTAAAATAAGCAATCATGAAGCGTTTTTAAATTTGGTTCAAAGTATATTTTCGAGTGAGAAGGAGGAAGAAGCGATGGCAGTTTCGAAATATTTAACAACAACGGAATATTTATACGCAAAGGGAAAAGCAGAAGGAAAAGCAGAAGGAAAAGCAGAAGGCAGAGCGCAGGAGGCTATAAGGGTAGCGCTTGGTATGCTGGAAGAGGGGCTTGATGAGAAAATAATTACTAGGTTGACGGGATTAACAAAGGAACAAATGGATCCTTTTTTAAAATCTAAAGTGCATTAAAACGGGACCACGGAGAGCGACATAGTGGTTTTTAATTCCTTATTATTTCTCCTAACATTTAGCAACATGCAGCTTGACTGCTGAAATTTTTCTCTATAGAATAGCGCCGTTATTGCGGGGTGGAGCAGCCTGGTAGCTCGTCGGGCTCATAACCCGAAGGTCGTTGGTTCAAATCCAGCCCCCGCTACCAAAATAAGTGAAAATAATTAAAGACCCCACTTGGGGTTTTTTTGTATTTAGTGATTGAAACTATTAACTAAAACAAGATGTTAGCGGCAAAAATGATGACAAAGATAGCGGTAACCTTGCGTGATCGTTTGGCACCTCTCGTGAATACGATGGGTTATGAATGGGTGGGCTGTGAATACCATGGACAAGGTCGCTATAGCGTATTACGAATTTATATTGACAGTGAAAATGGGATTACGGTTGAGGACTGCTCAAAAGTCAGTCAGCAAATGAGCGCGGTACTGGATGTGGAAGCTCCTATTCAGGGACATTACTCTTTGGAGGTTTCCTCGCCTGGGTTGGATAGACCTTTGTTTGAAATAACGCATTACCAGAAGCAAATAGGTAATCGTATAAAAGTACGCTTGTTTACACCTGTCCAAAATCAGCGTAATTTTGTTGGAGTTTTGTTGCGTGTAGAAGAAAATACTATTTATCTTCTGGTGGATAAGGAAGAGAAGAAGCTGTCCTTTTTTGATATAGAAAAAGCGAGTGTAGTTGCGGATATCGGCTAGAAGAGGAGGTTCCTTATGAATAAAGAAATTTTGTTAGTTGCTGAAGCGGTTTCCAATGAAAAAGGCGTCAATGCATCTGTTATATTTGAGGCGATTGAAGCGGCTTTGGAAATGGCAACTAAAAAACGCGCGGGCGAAGAAATAGATGTGAAGGTCACTATTGATAGAAAAACGGGTGATTATACCACTGTGCGACGTTGGCAAGTGATTGCAGATGAAGATGACGAAAAAGAAGTGGAAGACGGCGGTAGTGATGAAGGTCTCACTCGTTTAACGTTGACGCAAGCATGTGAGCGCCAGCCTAAAATTAAAGTGGGCGAGTTTATTGAAGAGCTTGTAGAGTCAGTTGAATTTGGTCGTATCGCTGCACAAAAAGCAAAACAAGTTATCGTGCAAAAAGTACATGAAGCAGAGCGTGCGCAGGTGGTAAATGCCTATAAAGAGCGGTTAGGGCAATTAGTGACGGGTGTTGTTAAAAAAGTGACTCGTGAATTTATTATTTTAGATTTAGGCAGTAACGCGGAAGCCGTGTTGTCTCGTTCTGACATGATTCCTCATGAAGCAGCACGCATGGGTGATCGAGTACGCGCTTATCTTGCGGATGTACGCGCTGATTCAAAAGGTCCTATGATGATATTAAGTCGTACACGGCCAGAAATGTTAGTAGAATTATTTAAAATAGAAGTGCCAGAAATTGGTGAAGAACTGATTGAGATTAAGGCGGCTGCGCGTGATCCAGGTTCGAGAGCTAAAATTGCTGTTAAAACGAATGATGGCCGTATTGATCCAGTTGGCGCGTGTGTCGGTATGCGAGGGGCGCGTGTACAAGCAGTATCAGGTGAACTAGGTGGGGAACGTGTTGATATTGTGCTATGGGATGATAACCCGGCGCAGCTCGTGATTAATGCTATGGCGCCTGCTGAAGTTGCTTCTATTATCGTTGATGAAGATAGCCATACGATGGATGTCGCTGTAAAAGAAGACCAGCTTTCTCAAGCCATTGGGCGTAATGGACAGAATGTTCGTTTGGCGGGTGATTTAACGGGGTGGAAGTTAAATATCATGACGGAGGAGCAAGCTAAAACCAAATCAGCAAAAGAAGCGGAAGGTAACCTGGAATTATTCAAGAACAAGTTAGGCGTTGATGATGATATTGCTGAAATACTTGCAGAAGAAGGCTTTACCTCATTGGAAGAAATTGCGTATGTTCCATTGCAAGAAATGTTAGAAATTGATGGGTTTGATCAAGCGCTTGTGGAAGCGTTGAGAGAACGCGCAAAAGCAGCTTTGCTTACTAAAGCAATTGCAGAAGAACAAGAATTGGCAAAAACGGAACCTGCATCGGATTTGCTTGAAATAGAAGGAATGAACCGACATTTAGCGTATGTGTTGGCGAACAATGGCATCGTGACACGGGAAGATTTGGCAGAACAATCTGTTGATGATTTGTTAGAGATTGTTGAAACAAGGTTAGATGAAAAAAGCGCAGCTAACTTGATTATGATAGCGCGTAAGCCTTGGTTTGATGATACTGCCGCCGAATGAGGAATTGACTAGATGGTAAAAAATGATGTGTTGACAGTGCCTGAGAAAAAAGACGCCGTTAAAAAAGCGAATAAAGAAGGCGTTTCAGTGGAGAAATTTGCCGTTGATACGGGTGTTGACGCTAAAATTTTGCGAGCGCAATTTAAAACGGCGGGCATTACAATCGGCGAAGATGATATTATTTCAGAAGAAGAAAAACAAAAATTATTGAGTTATTTGCAACGACACCATGGTGTGAAATCTAATCTTTTGCCTGAAAAAATCGTTTTGCGCCGTGCGAAGACAAGTGAACTGAAGGTAGCGAGTAGCCAAGGTGCTCGTAAAACGATTAGCGTACAAGTCCGTAAAAAACGTACTTTCGTTAAGCGCCCGATGGAAGAAGAGCAATCCAAACCGATAGTCACAGAGCCATTGGCCATCATGGAAGTAACAATAGACACAGTGCCAAAAATAGTGGATCAAAAGCCTATAGAGAACACAACAACAGCATCACCCATAGATACAGAAGCCTTTGTTGTTGAAACGCCTGTCGTTGCCGAAGAAAAAGAGATAACGAAAGATAAAGACAAAGATAAAATTAAAACTAAAGGTAAAAAACACCCTGAAGCCCGTGTGGATCAAGATGAAAGTGATGGGTTAAAGAAGAAAAAGAAAAATCGAGGTGGTAGTGTTCATCGAGAAAATGAACATAAATATGATGCGTTCCTTGGGAAAGGGGCTAAGCTTGGGCTGGTATTGCGAGAAGGCGGCAGCGAAGAGCTTGATTTACTGGAAAATCGACGTTTACGTAAATCGGGCAGATTACGCAGACACCAGGTGCAAGTACAAGCCTTTAATAAACCGACTGCCCCCGTTGTGCGTGAAGTTGCTTTAACTGAAACAGTGACTGTAGGTGATCTTGCTCAAAAGATGTCAGTCAAAGCGGCGGAAGTCATCAAAATCATGATGAAGATGGGTGCGATTGTTACCATCAATCAGGTGATTGATCAAGACACGGCAGCGTTAGTAGTTGAAGAAATGGGACATAAAGTTAAATTAATCAGTACGTATGCTTTAGAAGAAGCCTTAACTAAAAGTAGTGATGCTCACCAGGGCGAGCAAGTGTTTCGTGCGCCCGTTGTCACTATTATGGGACATGTTGATCACGGGAAAACATCTCTACTTGATTATATTCGCCGTACAAAAGTGACAACACTCGAAGCGGGTGGGATTACCCAACATATTGGCGCATACCATGTCGAAACAGATAAAGGTATGATTACTTTTTTAGATACGCCAGGCCATGCCGCATTTACTGCCATGCGTGCGCGTGGCGCGAAATTGACTGATATTGTCGTATTAGTCGTAGCGGCGGATGATGGTGTGATGCCGCAAACAATTGAAGCGATTAATCATGCAAAAGCAGCCAATGTGCCAATAGTTGTGGCGGTCAATAAAATTGATAAGCCTGAGGCCGATCTTGATCGTGTTCGAAATGATTTATCTAAACATGGGCTGATTCCAGAAGAATGGGGTGGTGACATTATGTTTATTCCTTTGTCTGCACGAACAGGCGAGGGCGTTGATAAATTGTTGGATTCTATTTTGGTTCAGGCAGAAATATTAGATTTGAAAGCGGTGGTTGATTGCCCCGCACGCGGCATTGTCATTGAATCACGCCTCGATAAAGGACGTGGTGCGGTTGCCAGTTTGCTGATACAGCAAGGCACTTTGCGTAAAGGGGAGTTAGTATTGGCAGGGTTTGAATACGGCCGTGTGCGCATGTTATCGGATGAAAATGGCAAAGCCATTGAAAGTGCAGGTCCTTCTATTCCTGTCGAAATTCTCGGGCTGTCCAGTACGCCCAATGCGGGTGAGGAGTTTATGGTTGTCGCGGATGAACGACGCGCGCGTGAAGTTGCATTATTTCGGCAAGGTAAATTCCGTGAAGTTAAACTGGCTCGACAGAATGCTGCAAAACTTGAAAATATTTTGCAACGTATGGGCACAGATGAAAAAGAAGATCGTATTTTAAATATTGTGTTAAAAGCCGATGTGCAAGGATCAACAGAAGCGCTGACGCAAGCGTTAGAAGAAATTATCGCGCCGAATGTAAAAGTAAAAATTGTCTCCAGTGCTGTCGGTGGTATTAATGAAACAGATGTGAATTTAGCCGTTGCGTCAAATGCGATTATCATTGGGTTTAACGTGCGTGCAAATGGTGAAGCCCGTAAGTTGATCGAAGCAGAAGGTGTTGATATTCATTATCACAGCGTTATTTATGATGTGATAGATGAAGTGAAGCGTGCGGTGAGTGGGTTTATGGGATCCGAGATTCATGAAAAAATCGTGGGTCTTGCCCAAGTACGTGATGTGTTTCGTTCGTCAAAAATTGGTGCGATTGCAGGTTGTATGGTCTTGGAAGGCGCTGTGCGCCGTAATAATCCAATTCGTGTGTTGCGCGATAATATCGTTGTTTTTGAAGGGGTGCTTGAATCCTTACGCCGTTTCAAAGACGATGTGACTGAAGTGCGACATGGCATGGAATGCGGAATTGGCGTAAAAAGTTATAACGACATCAAACCCGGCGACCAAATTGAAGTGTTTGAAAAGGTCGAAGTAAAAAGAGCGCTTTAATATGGCTAAAAATTATAGCCGCATTCAGCGTATTGCTGACTTAATACAGACGGCACTCGCTGAAATTTTACAAAAGCAGGCGAAAGATTTGCGTTTTGGTTTTATTACAGTGACTGAGGTGACAGTTGCACCTAATCTTTCGTTTGCTAAAGTCTATGTCAGTGTATTAGAAGAAGAAAAAGCGGTAGAGGCCGTGGCTGCTTTAAATAAAGCAGCAAAATATTTACGTTACGAATTAGCGAATGCGGTTGAGTTGCGCATCACTCCTCAGTTGAAATTTATTTACGATGATTCAGTGGTGCGTGGTAGCCGTATTTCTTCTTTAATTAATGCCGCATTAAAAAATCATAAAAAATGAGAACACGATCTGGTTTAAAAAAAATTGATGGTATCTTGTTGCTCGACAAACCCGCGCATATTACATCAAACTGCGCTTTGCAATTTGCAAAACGGTTGTTTGGTGCGAAAAAAGCAGGTCATACGGGCAGTCTGGATCCGCTTGCAACAGGCATGTTACCTATTTGTTTTGGTGAAGCAACCAAATTTTCTCAATATTTGCTTGAGTCAAATAAGTGTTATCAGGTATCTGCCAAGCTTGGAGTGAAAACACGAACTGGCGATGCAGAAGGCAGTATTATTTTAGAGAGACCTCTTCTGGGGATCACGCGCGAGAAAATCGAAGCAGTATTGCACCAATTTGAAGGGCGCATTCAGCAAGTGCCACCTATGTTCTCTGCTGTAAAAATTCAGGGTAAGCCTTTATATGAATTAGCACGTCAAGGAATTGAAATTGCTCGTCCACCGCGTTTTGTGCAAATTGATAAATTATGTGTAATGGATTTTGAAGAAGATATCATGCGTTTAGAAGTGTATTGCAGCAAAGGTACTTATATTCGTACATTAATTGAAGATATTGGCGAATTATTAGGTTGTGGTGCGCATGTGTGTGCGTTACGCCGTTCGATGGTCTTACCTTATAATGAAACAAGAATGTATACATTGGCCACATTGGAAGAGAGTTGTAAACAATTTGGTAGGGACGCATTGATGCAATATTTGCTGCCCGTTGAAACTGCCGTGCAAACACTCCCCGCCATCAAATTATCAAATTCTGCCGCTTTTTATCTCCGTACAGGACAACCTGTGATGGTTCCTCATTCGCCTATGACAGGATTGGTGCGTCTATTCTCTGATGATGATGATTTTATGGGAATTGGCGAAATGCTAGACGATGGCCGTGTAGCACCTCGGCGATTAGTATCTGTTTAGAAGATATGACACAGTTAAATAAACGTTCTATGAAGTTTTTTATTAATTTTCATAGGGTTCGTTATCTCTACTCGTTTGTATGATGCGCATTCTGCCTTAAAAAATGGTCCATGATGACCAGCGCTGACATCGCATCTACAATAGGCACGGCTCGTGGTAATACACACGGATCATGTCTACCCGTTGCTTCAAGCTCGACTGGATGATGTTCGAGGTTGACAGTTTGCTGGCTTTTACTGATAGTAGAAACGGGTTTAAACGCTACTCTAAAATAAATATCTTCACCCGTGGAAATTCCCCCTAATGTTCCTCCTGCATGGTTCGTTTTAATTTTTAGATTTCCATTCTCAATGACAAACGGATCATTATGTTCACTACCACGCAGAGTGACTCCGCTAAATCCAGATCCTATTTCAAAACCTTTCACAGCATTAATGCTTAACATAGCTTTTCCTAAATCAGCCGATAATTTATCAAACACAGGTTCGCCTAAGCCTACTGGAACATTTCGGATAACGCCTTTTATGATACCACCAATGGAATCTCCTTCTTTTTTAATTTGTTCAACGAGGCTAATCATTTCGGATGCTGCATTTTGATCTGGACAACGAATGATATTTGATTCAATCGCATCCATTGTTACTGTCTTATAATCAACTTCTGAATGGATATGACCGACTTGTTCCACATAGCTTAAAATTTCTATATTAAGGTGTTGCCTTAAATATTTTTTAGCAATGGCGCCTGCGGCTACACGAGCCAGTGTTTCACGTGCCGAAGCTCTTCCACTTCCGCGAAAATCTCGTCTGCCATACTTCATCTGATACGTATAATCCGCATGAGAAGGACGATACATTTTTTTCAAATTGTCATAATCTTCTGGACGCATATCTGAATTATAGGAAAGTAATAGAATAGGCGTCCCTGTTGTTTTTCCATCAAAAACACCCGAAAGAATATGTATTAAATCCTGTTCTTTTCGAAGTGTAGTAATGGAACTTTGTCCAGGTTTTCTTCTATCCAATTCTATCTGGATTTCCCTTTCTGAAATGTCTAACCCTGCAGGACATCCATCAATAATCACACCTATAGCACCACCATGGGATTCACCACACGTTGTGATTTTAAATAATCTACCTAAACTGTTACCTGCCATATCATAGTCCGTTTATCTCTAATAATGCCTTTCTAACCATTTCATCTGGCACTGAATGAACAAAGCTATTACCCTCATCATAAACCTGTCCTATATTTTTTAATAAAACATATCTCACGGTACCGGATTTAACTTTTTTATCTCTTTTTGTTGCCCTAATAATTTCCTCAATATCCATTTTTTTCAGTAGGTCGCTCGATATATTCAATTTTAAAAATAAAGATTGAATAGCCTGATAATTGATATACGAAAGAAGACCTGACAACTGTGATATTTTCGCTTCAACCAATATTCCCAAAGCAACAGCATAGCCATGTAACAAGGTATAATCCATGATCTTTTCCAAGGCATGTCCAATGGTATGACCCAAATTTAATATGGCTCTCAGAACATTTTCCTTTTCATCTTGACTGACGATATTGATTTTAACTGTTATGGCGCGTTGAATAATATCTTTTAACGTCACAAGATCCCCATTAAGGATTTCATCAACATGCTTGCTGGCATCATTAAAACTCTTTAAATCGCTTGTCATAAACATTTTTAGTGCTTCAATTAATCCATTGATTAGATGAGTTTTAGGTAATGTCGTCAAACAATTCGTATCAATAATGACAGCAGTGGGTTGCCAAAATGCACCGATTAAATTCTTGCCTCGTATAGTATTGATACCTGTTTTCCCACCTATACTGCTATCTACCATGGCCAAAAGCGTTGTCGGTATTTGAATATAAGAAATACCCCGCATATAAGTCGCTGCCACGAAACCTGCGAGATCACCTACCACACCACCACCTAATGCCAATATCGTTGTATCTCTGTCGCAACGAGATACAAGCATTTGATCTTCCAGAAAGTGTTTCATTTGATCATTTTTAGATTTTTCACCCGGCGGAAATGATAAGAGCAATACGTCATATTTTTTTAATTTTTTTAGTAAAGTATTGCCATAATGATTTTTGACAATATCGTCTGTAACCACCACTAGTTTTTTATTAAGACAACCCTCGGGCAACCATTTATCAGGATGAGAAAGCAGATTAGATTCAATCTGTATCGGACAATAGATTGCCCGTTGAGTGGGGATTTTCATAATAATTTGGGTCATAATGATTCCAGTTATTTAACTATATCGGCTAATTTTATTAGCATATCTTCAGTTTGCTCCCAGCTTAAACAAGGATCAGTAATAGATAACCCATTGAGATCAATTTTCTCCGGATGATTTTTATCTACGGGTTGATTACCTTCTTTTAAGAAACTTTCAACCATAAATCCTTTCACGAGATTTTTTAAATCAGGGTTATTTTTTATTTTTTCAATCACTTCAAAAATGATATGAGGTTGCAAACGATGATCTTTTTTTCCGTTTACTAAACAATTGTCATGACTCACATCAATGATGACGGCGGGATTTGCAATACGATGCGCATCCATAAGTGTTTTGACTTCCTTAAGATATTCAATTGAATAATTTGAAGTATAATTTCCACCACGTAAAACCACATGCGCATGAGGATTACCATAGGTCTGCACTTCACACCCATCAATCACTGCAACATGGGAATGTTGAGCGGTAATAACACTATTGATAGCTATCGACAATAAACCATGCGTAGGATTTTTCATCCCAACAGCACAATCAATTGCAGAAGCAAAAATCCTGTGCTCTTGATTTTCAGTGCTTCTGGCACCCACAGCCACCCAGGATAATAGCTCTAAAAATCCTTTTGCGTTATGGGTAAACAATGCTTCATCCGCGATGGGTAAACCAAGTTCTATTACTTTGACCATCATATCGCGTGTGTATTTTATACCTGCTTCAATATCAGGGTTCAATAATGGATCAGGTTGATTAACTGAACCACTCCAACCTTTTGTGGTGCGAGGTTTTTGAATATAGACTCTCATCACCAGTTTTAATGCATGTTCCAATTTTTTATTTAAAATCATTAATCGTTCGGCATAGTCTAAAACAGCTTCTTTGGGCCACGCTGAGCAAGGCCCAACAATGATTAATAATCTTTTGTTTTTTCCTTCTAAAATATCCTTTACTTCTTGCCTATCTTTTATGATTTGTTTATGTCCTTTGGTAGACAAAGGAATAGATTGAATGATTTCTTCTGCAGAGGGTAATTTTTTAATAATAGTATAGTTCATATTATTTCCTCAGATTTAAATAGCCTGGCTTTAATGGGACCGATTATTTCTGATAGACAAATGGATGTATTTAATAACAGCTCAATTTGCCTTACACCTTGTCCAATAAACATATCTAATCCTGAAATACATTTCGCACCCTGCGATCGGGCTTTTTTAATCAACATAGTTTCAATGGGGTTATAGACCATATCAAAAATGACTTGATTAGCTTGAAATTGATAATTTGAAAGCGGCGAACTATTAATATCTGGAAACATTCCGAGTGGGGTCGCATTAATAATAATATCAATAGGCAAATGATGGATATCATTTAAATTTACACTATTTCCACCCAATTCTTTCGCCATTGACAGCGCACGTGAATAAGTTCGATTCAACCAGAATAAATTCCCCTGGTTTTTTTGAATGAAATAAGCCACCGCACGCGCTGCGCCCCCTGCGCCCATGATTAAAATATTTTTATGAGAGACAATTTGATTACGCAAAGCAAACTCAATACCATCAATATCCGTGTTATAACCCCATAATTCCCCATGACGACATATCACCGTATTAGCTGCTTTTAAGTGCTTAACCTCTGGGCTTATTTCATCTAAATACGGTAATATCTCTTCCTTAAAAGGCATAGTAACAGCAACCAGACCCACAGATAAGGCTTTTATGGCTAGCATCATAGAGGGTAGATGATGAGTAGGCTGTGCCACCATAACAGCATTATAGCCCAGTGTTTGATAAACCATATTATGTAATAGAGGGCTTTGCGTATGTTCCAATGGATACCCAATAACCATATTTAATTGAGTTTTGTTATCAATCATTTTTTATATACTCATTTACTTTTTTTAAAATTTCCTCAACAGCATTTTCAACCGTACTATCATTTATAATCGAATAACTTTGAATACTTTCAAATAATATTTTTCTCTTATCCCACAATTGATTAAATGATTCTAACAAATCTTTTCCAGGAATAAAAAATGCTGGCCTTCCACTCATGAGGATTCTTTCAAAGACAATGTGTCTGGGTGCTGTGATATGGATCACTAGACAAGATTGAATGAGCCTTCGATTTTCCGGATGTAATAGAGTGCCACCCCCTAAAGAGATGATCGATGGTTTCGAATCTATCATCTGGCGCAGTGCATTTACCTCCAGGCAACGAAAATACTCCTGGCCTCTTTTTTGCATTATCTGACGGCAATTATATTTTTTATTGAATTTATTTTCGTATGCCAATTCAATTTGATGATCTAAATCAATAAAAAGACTATTTAAATTTCTCGCAAGATTTTCGCCGATGATAGATTTACCCACATGTTTAAATCCCATGAGTACAATATGATTATTTAGAGATAGATTACGTAGAGATGGCATTTTCCACTTCCATTTTCGCACCTAATGATTGCATAGCCTGTATAAACTCAGGGAAAGTCTTTTTGATCGCTTCACTCTCATCAATAGTTGTGGTTCCCTCTGCTATCATTCCAGCAATACTTAACGCCATGACAGTACGATGATCGTTGTATCCCTTTACAGAACATCCCAAAAGCATGCTGTGGTATACGGTTAAACCATCTTCATGTTCATCAATTTTCGCCCCCATGCGCCTAAGTCCATCTGCCATAGATTCGATTCGATCCGTTTCTTTTATTCTGGCTTGTTTCACGTTACGAATTTCTGTTTTCCCTGACGCATATACTCCTATCACTGCAAGAGTAGGCAATAAATCAGGAATATCGTTGGCATCTATTTTTATTCCAGATAATTTTTTACCGCCGCGAATGATTAATCGTTTTGGCTCAACAACAATATCTGCGCCCATTTTTTTTAAAATAAGCACTAATCGCTTGTCCCCTTGAGGATCAGACATATTTAATCCTTCAACAATCACTTCCCCTGGGATTAATACAGATGCAGCAATGAGATAAGAGGCAGATGAAAAATCACCTGAAATGGTTGAGTGAATCTTTTCGTATTTCTGTCTCCCCTTAATTTTATAGGTATCCACATTTCCTCTCGATACATGACTCACTTGAATGTTTTGATCTTTAAGCCAATTCAAAGTCATTTCCACATAAGGACGTTCATGCAGATTTTTAACTTTAATTTCACTCTCTTCTTTCGCACAAGGTAATGCAAGAAGAAGAGCAGATAAATACTGCGATGTCATACCGTCAATGGATGTTTTTCCTCCTATGAGTTCGCCCGAGATGCTCACTGGCAACGCACCTGATTTTTCCAGGTAAGTAATACTGAGGCCCAGATTTTTTAATGCTTCAACCAATGATTTTATAGGTCGCTCACGCATTTGATCCCCACAATTCAAAACGATGGGATGCTCCGTATTTTTTCTCAACCCCAGCAGGGGCATGACAAATCGCGTTGTAATGCCAGAATTCCCAGAATAGATTTCAGTATTCAATATTTTTAGCGGCAACCCTTTACTCCTTACAATAAGAGCATTATCAGATCCAGAAATATCCGCCCCCAAATCTTTACAAACATTGATGGCATCTTGTGTATCCTCTGAAAGCAAAATATTTTCCAAAACAGATTCACCTTGCCCCATTGTCGCTAAAAAAATCGCGCGAATACTCTGTGACTTAGAGCCTGGCGGCGTTATCTGCCCCTGTAATGCGAATGTTTTCTTAATGATTAAGTTCATAAAAATTGCTACATATAACCCGTTCGTCTTTCAAACAGGCCATTTTATTGAGTGGAGAGATTAAGTCAATACGAGTTATTTCACCTGCTGTCAAAAATACTCGCGAGTGTTTTTGACTACCGTATAAAAAACTCGTGTGCTATTTAACACGAAAACGCGCTATTCTAAACTCTAGTGGGCACTGCAAAAATTGAAAGAGCCATTTTTTATTAACTTAATTAAATAAGCCACCCGTTCTATAGATGAGATTGTTGATTAGTCGATTTTTTCATCATCTAGTTTATTTGACTTATCGCGTAGCTGATAATGGTTTTTCGTGTGGAAAATTTTCCCTTTTTTCATAAGATGCTTTTTTAGCATGACGTGTTAATATTTGTCTTATGTAAGGCTGGTAGCGAATTCCATCCTCCTCTGCTAAGCTTTTTAATGTATCAATTAAACTTTTCTGTAGCCGTATAGAAATTGTTTGTAATCCCAACCGTTCATCCAGTGCTTTTTCTCGCATGGGAGGTGCTTTGCGGACATGTGCTTCCGAAGCCCCTAGCTGGCGGTTATCCCAAGCTTCTTCGTTACTTCTTCTATGCGAATTTTTCATAAATTTTCACCTCTTTATTTGTATTATATACTATGTATATACAAAAGAAATATTATATTTGTTATAGCGGGAATAACTAATAATAGTGATTAACCCTTGTTCTTATGCTGGTACCTCGCTACAATACCCGTCTTTTGATTAATTTTAGGAGTAAGAAATAATGTCGTTAACGGCTGCTGCAACGGCGCAGATTGTGAAAACCCATCAACGGGCTAAAAATGATACCGGCTCTTCTGAAGTACAAGTTGCTTTATTGACTGCACGTATTGAATACCTCACGGAACATCTGAAAAGCCATAAGCATGATTTTCATACACGCTATGGTTTGACAAATTTGGTGAGTCAACGACGTAGATTACTCAGTTATGTTAAAAGAAAAAGCATGACACAGTACCGCGATTTGATTAAAAAATTAGATATGCGCGGATAACTTGCAAGTTGAGTTCAAATAAATTTGATAAATAAACATAGGATACCTTCGTGACCTCTTTAAAAAAAACAATTCGCTATGGCGATCATACTTTAACTCTTGAAACGGGCAAAATTGCGCGACAAGCCACAGGCGCTGTCACGGTGACTTGGGATAACGACACGGTTTTATTAGTCACTGCGGTTGTTAAACCTAAGCCTGCGAATGGCGAAGATCGAGATTTTTTTCCTCTCACGGTCAATTACCAGGAAAAAACTTACGCCGCAGGTAGAATTCCTGGCGGTTATTTCAAACGAGAAGGCAGACCCAGCGAAACAGAAACATTAATCTCTCGTTTGATCGACAGACCGATACGCCCCTTGTTCCCAAAAGGGTTCACGAGCGAAGTACAAGTGATTGCAACCGTGTTGTCGATTAATCCAGACATTGATCCCAGTATTCCAGCCATGATTGGTGCTTCAGCAGCACTGGCTGTTTCAGGCTTGCCTTTTATGGGGCCATTAGCTGCGGCACGTATTGGTTACAAAGAGGGTGCTTATTTATTAAATCCGACTGATTCCGAACTCAAAATGTCACAACTTGAAATGGTTGTCGCAGGCACAGAACATGCCGTACTTATGGTGGAGTCAGAAGCAAAAGAATTACCCGAAGATATTATGCTAGGCGCTGTGATGTTCGGACACCGCGAAATGCAGGTTGTGATTAAAGCCATTCAAGAATTAGCTTCTGAGGCAGGAAAAGCAGCGCTGGAGTGGGAAGCGCCTGCCATGAATATCGAAGTGCAAAAACAGGTAACGGAATTGGCAAAAGCCGATATGACGAGCGCTTATCAAATAAGTGACAAGCAAAAACGACAAGCGATTATTGCTGAACTACGCGATAGCGTTTTAGATAAAGTATTAACGGCTAATACCACTATAGAAAATGAAACAGTTCTGGTTGCAGATGTTAAATATGTATTAAATCATTTAGAAAGCGATATTGTGCGTAGCCGTATTTTAGAAGGACAACCTCGTATTGACGGTCGTGATACCAAAACAATACGACCTATTACAATTGAAACAGGCATCTTGCCACGTACACATGGTTCTGCCTTATTTACGCGTGGTGAAACGCAAGCGATTGTAGTTGCAACGCTCGGCACTGAACGTGACTCTCAAGTAATTGATGCATTAAAAGGCGAGCGTAAAGATACATTCATGCTGCATTACAATTTTCCTCCGTATTCTGTGGGCGAAGTGGGGTTTGTAGGTAGTCCAAAGCGCCGTGAAATTGGCCATGGCAATTTAGCAAAACGTAGTTTAGCAGCTATTTTACCTTCACAAGCCGAGTTTTCTTATGTGCTGCGTGTAGTTTCAGAAATTACAGAATCGAACGGTTCCAGCTCGATGGCGACTGTCTGTGGCGCAAGCTTAGCGTTAATGGATGCAGGCGTGCCAACCCGTGCGCATGTTGCGGGTATTGCAATGGGTTTAGTGAAAGAAGGTGATCGTTACGCTGTGTTATCGGATATTTTAGGTGATGAAGATCATTTAGGCGATATGGATTTCAAAGTCGCAGGGACGTTAGCAGGTGTGACCGCATTGCAAATGGATATTAAAATTGATGGTATTACAGAAACCATTATGAAAGATGCTTTAGAACAAGCAAAAGCAGGCCGCGTTCATATTTTAGAAATTATGAATCGCACGCTTAGCCACCCACGCACTGAAATGTCTGCTTATGCTCCACGTATTTTAACAATGCGTGTACCTTCCGACAAAATCCGTGACGTGATTGGTAAAGGCGGCGTCATGATTCGTACCTTGACCGAAGAAACAGGTACAGTGATTGATATTAGTGATGATGGGGTGATACGTATCGCCGCAGCAGATTTAGCAGCCTGCGAAAATGCAATGCGTCGCATCGAATCCATTACGGCTGATGTAGCCATGGGCGGTATTTATGAAGGTACAGTGACGAAATTAATGGATTTCGGAGCAATTGTGAATATTCTTCCAGGCAAACAAGGCTTGGTTCACATTTCACAGATTGCCAATGAACGCGTTGAAAAAGTCAGTGATAAATTAGCCGAAGGCCAAGTGGTGAAAGTCAAAGTCATTGAGATGGATAAACAAGGCCGCATTCGTTTAAGTATGAAAGAAGTCGAGGCGGGATAAAATAATAACGGTTGTTTCTATCCCCCGTCAAATGCCTGACTAAAATCTATAATGTCTGAAAAATAGCTGCTCTCAACAACACTGTCATGAACGCCATTGCCATGGATTAAAATAGGCCTGCAAGAAAGGCCTTTCGGACGTTTTAATTTTTTGTTCCATTTCATCAACAATAGTATAGTCAATGGGATGTTTAGAGAATTTAATTTCACAAATATATAAAGAACCAAATCGAGTTTGTATCATATAATCAACTTGACAGCCCAACTGCCTGGCTGTTTTATGCTGGAAAAAAGGGTTTTCAGAAATAATATCTTCCGATTTTATTCCTAAAATTTGCCATATATATTGGCGGTTATTTAATACCAGATTTTCAAATTGTAAAGCAATAATAGAGTCCCATCCAGGTAATGCAGCTAGAGATTTAAAGTTAAAACTATCTCTTTCAATTTTAGTTTTGTATTTATCAATATATTTCAAATAAAAACGCAAATAGTTATCGCTCAATCTATATTTACTTAATTTAGCATCTTCTCCTGATTTGAGATGCCAGGTATAATCACGTTTTACAAAACCAGATAGCTCTAATTCTGCAAGGTATTCTAAAATTCTGCCTGATAATTCTGTGTTGAGCGCTTTACAAATTTCAGTAAACTCTTTATCACCCATTGAAAGTACATTGACGATCTTCTTGTAAGATTCGCTGTTACGTAAAAATAAACTCGAAAAAATTCGATTAAATTCATCAGCCAATAATGCGCCTTTGGTAAAACAAAGATTTTTAATATTCTCTTCGGCGTTTAGGCGAGGATCAATTTCTTCTGAATATCGAGGGACTCCGCCTGTTACAGATAATATTTTTAATTTTTCCATCGCAGAAATAAGATGATATTTTTTACCCCAGAATGCCTTGCAATCGCTGAGAGGTAATTCATGGACTGTCAAAGTAAAAGAAACACGACCTACAAATCCTGTGCTGCCTAGTATGTTTTTCTCTATCCAGGAGCAGGGTAATCGCCCTCAGCTTTTTCTTTTTAGCCAGATGAGTAAGCAACTCCACATTGTTAAAGAGGCATGTATGGACTCTGCCCTGGTTGCAAGAGATAAATTCAA
>JBEPVM010000038.1:0-17585 GCA_041690995.1 Gammaproteobacteria bacterium
GGAATGACAAGCTTTCACGGGAATGACAAGCTTTCGGGGGAATGACAAGCTTTCGCGGAATGACAAGCTTTCGCGAGAATGACACAGTTAAATGAACATTCTCGTTTTTTTAGCCGTTGTAAATTGCCAAAGAATTGACAGACAAACGATCTTTTGTTAAATTCTCAACATGAAAAATTTTGGAAAAATGCCGCTTGTTCTATTATTCGAGATGATGGCTGTGTCATTACTGACTCCCGTTATTCCGTTAATCGTTCAGCAATCATTATATGCGCTTAGCCTCAGCATTAAATCAGGCATTGTTTTTTTGTTACCGCTCATTGTTTTTGGCCTATTATTTAAGACTACTACTCATTTAGCGCGTCAGGCGACTACTGTTATTCTTTTTGTCATTGCGCTGGTGTGCTTATCTAATACGACTTCTACCTTTCTTAGCCACTACGTAGGCGCAAGAATCTATCATTTTGATATGTCGTTATTATTACCTGCAACAACGACTGGATTAACGCCACTCTGGTTGTTCACTCTACCAAAACTTATTCCCAATGATAAAGCAATGCTGGCGGGGATCGTACTTGGTATCTTTTTGGGTAACTATTATCCTGAGCGTGCAAAAAAAATAGGTGTGCAGTTTGAGAAAATCATCAATAGATTACTGTCTCTTATTATTTATGCCATTCCTGTTTTTATTGCTGGCTTTGTTGTTAAGTTACAAGCAGACGGCGTTATTTCAATGATTGCTAAAGATTATTCGGTGATCTTTACTATCGTAGCACTGGCACAGATCACTTACATCTTCACGGCTTATTTTATTTTAAATCGCTTTCGACTGGCAGATACACTTTATAGTATTAAAAATATGTTGCCTGCGGCTCTCGCGGGTTTTAGCACGATGTCTAGCGCTGCTGCCATGCCTTTTACTATTTCTGGTGTGAAAAACAATGCGAAAAATCCCGATTTGGCATCCTCTGTGATTCCTGCTACGGTTAATATTCACTTGGTAGGTGATTGCTTTGCAATTCCTATTTTTGCTTATGCCGTGCTTAAAAGCTTTGGCTTTCCCGAACCTACTTTAGCAATGTATTTAGTCTTTGTGTTTTACTTTGTACTTGCAAAATTTTCTGTGGCAGCCATTCCAGGTGGTGGCATTATTGTGATGCTTCCCATACTTGAATCTTATCTTGGCTTCAATGCAGAAATGTTATCACTGATTACTGCGTTGTATATTCTCTTTGATCCTGTGATCACTTGCGCGAATGTACTCGGCAATGGCGCCTTCGCCTTGCTGGTTGATAAACTCCGAGGAAAAAAGCTTGCTCTCGCGATGAAGAGTTATAACTCTAAATGATTATTCATCGTAAACCTCTTTTCGATGGCCTATTTTTACAACCACAATGACAATTGCATCATCATTAATCTGGCAGATGATACGATAATTCTCAACGCGATATCTCCATAGACCCTACTTGTCATACGATAAAGATTTACCAAACTCAATCTTCCATCCCAATGTCTTTTAACTCCTCTTTTGAAAATTCTAAATCTCTCACCACTTCAGCGATAGAATAATTTTTCCCTGGCTCTTTCAATGCATGAAGAGCATCATAAGTATCCTCTATATCTTCAAGATAGCTAAGAATAGCTTCACGGGCGTAGAATGTCTTGGTTCTATGAGTTTTTTTAGCTAATTTACTTAGTCGATTATCCATATCATCTGTCAATCTAATACTCAGTGAATGCATATATCCCCCTTTCCTCTTTTTTAACAAGTTGTCTTACACGTCTTACTTGTAAGTACATAAGAGCCGGAGTGAAACAGCTACTCACCTATATGACAAACAATACCCTCTAAGTTCTCAGCGTTTATTTTACGAACTAACGTACTCGCTGAAAGTGAATACAGCCCTAGCAATGTCAATAATTGTAAAAAAATTAATAAAATAACTAATACAATGCCGTGTTGTTTATAATGCCACATACACATATTCACTTTTTTCTAAATGAGTTTGATTAAGGGAAGAGAATAATAATTTAATAGATATACCTCTGATTTTTGAATAATCTGTTATCTGATCGGCGGGGTATTCAACAAGCTGATGATTTTCCAGTACCGCATACTTCATTTTCATCTCATTCACGCCTTCGACTAATTCTATTTTTTTAAATGGCTTTGATGTTGTATCTTGACGATATAACGCATAAACAGGCGCGCCTGTTTCATCTTTTCTATTTGTTTTTTCGATAAAATAATATTTGATTTCTAATTTATTATTTTCTAATTTATTATTTTTAAGCGCAGATTTTAAAAAAGACTTTGCTATTCTGCTATTTTCTATCAGCGTAATAATCGCCGTCTGAGTTTGCTGGCTATGTTGCGTTGCTAAATAAATAGCGCTTAAGCTGCTTAATATCAAAAAGCTTAATGTCAAACCAATCATTAATTCAATGAGTGTGGTACCTGTATTCTTTTTTGTAATAAATCTAAATTTTGACTTTCCCAAGAAGTATCTCCCCAATAAAGTGTTATTTTATAAAATGGATAACGGCCTGCGACTACTCCTCGCCCCTCTGGTAGCACTTGCTGATTTTCTTTATTCCATATCTGAATTTGTTGTTCGAGACCTGAATATTCACTCAATGCACGCAACCGTTCAGCCATATTATTTAATTGACCTGTTGCCACATTCAAATAATATGAATTGCGCAACGAATGCAGCGAATAAACCTCCATTGCATCAAAACCTAATATAATAAAAGCCAATAATAATAGGCTTACTAAAACTTCAAGCAAACTGAAGCCCGCGATACGGTCAATAAACATCTGTGATTCCTGAGAAATTAGAAACAAAAAAGATGGAGAGATGAATCTTAAGAATTTAAAACAGCAGAAAGGCACACTATACAATAGTAAGCATCATTTCTGTTAGCTATATCGCTTCAATATCATTATCCGCTTGCCTACCGACTGACCATTGAAGTTTTTGCGCTACCAAAGCATTTAAACTAATACCTGCTCGCACTGCCTCAATTGCCAGTGCTCGATGAATTCGATTATCAATTCTAACATTGAATTGCCCGCTATATTCTTTTCGAGTGGGAGCAACGGGTATTTTGTCGCCATGTTTTCGGTAGCTTTCTTTCATTGCTTCCCAAGCTTCTTTTAACTCAAATAAAGCTTCTTCCGCTGAAGAACCACAAGCTGAAACACTTGGCAATTCAACAAAGTGTGCGATAAAATCATCATCGCTATCTTGAAAAAGGTGAATACTAAAGCCATCAAGTTCATTACGCATGGTTGTTTTCCTCCTCTAATCTCGCTAAAAACTGCTTCACTTGGTAACTTTTCGCTTTCCCATTATAATTCTGTACAGAAATACGATAAAATTTCGGGGAATACCAAATTTGGTGGCTCCCTTTCTGATGATCTAAAACCCATTTACTACGCTTCATCAGTATCTGAAAATCTCCGAACGAAAGACCATTTGGATTATTTCTAGCTTTTTCTAATAGTTTTTCTTGTTTACTCATATTGTAACTATAGGCAGTTACACCCGATTTGTCAAATTTAATTTATCTTTTAAAAATCAAACAGAAGCCCAATCTGCTGCACTGTCAGAGATATTTAATTATCAAGCAGCAACAAAAAAAGATTTGGAAGAGGCCGAATTACGATTAATATCTCAATTTGAAATTAAAATATCAGAAATGAAATCTGAGATTATTAAATGGGTGGTGGACTTGTTTTTCGCACAATCCGTTTTAATCATTTCTTTTTTAAAGATTTTTCATGGGTAATTTTGCTCAGTAAAACCTGCTGACACTTTCATTCGCCCATCTTCAACATTTCCCAATATTTTTCATACAGCAGAGCGGCTTCATTGCTAATCCCTGTTTCAAATTCACCATGGCTTAAAATCTTTGTTGAAGGATAAATAATAGGGTTATTTCGGATACTGGATGGCAATAATTTTTGCGCAGCTAAATTAGCGGTGGCGTATTGTGTATACAGTGCTATTTCTTTAGCGATATCAGGACGTAAGAGGAAGTTAAGAAATAGATAAGCATTTTTTAAGTGCGGTGCATTTTTAGGAATAGCCAGCGTTTCTACAAAAATACAAAAACCCTCTTCTGGATAATTAAATTCGAGATTTGGATTTTCTTGTTTCGCTTTTAATAAATCCCCATTCCAACCCATGCCTACTAACGCATCTTCATCAATCACTGTCGATGCAATTGAATTATTAAATACTTTAATATTAGGCCATAAAGTTTTTAGTTTTAAATAGGCTTGTTTAATATGCTGAGGATCGCTCTCATTCACTGAATAACCTAACACGCGAAAAGCCATGCTGAACACATCTCGGGGATCATCTAATAATAAAAGTTGTTGATGAAATTTAGCATCCCACAAATCAGACCAATGCGTCACAGCATTCGATTGATAAGTATTTTTATTAAAGAAAATACCGGGCACACCCCACACCAACGGAATGCTGTAATTATTTTTCGGATCGTATTTTTTATTTAACAATAATGGATTCAAATTTTTAAAAGCAGATAACCGCGTTTTATCTAATAAAGTGAGCAGTCCTTGACGACGCAAACGGTCTGTGCAATCTGCGCTAGGTTCAATAATATCATAATAGGGTTGCTTCAAGGTGCGGAGTTTGGCAAACAACACTTCGCTGCTTTCATAAGTGCTTGCATTGATTTTAATTCCTGTTTCTTGATAAAACTCTTGAATAACAGTTTTTGGAATCACGCCAAACCATGTATATATATTTAATATTTTTTCTTCTGCGCGAGCTTCTATAGAAACTATAGAAAAAATGAATAAAAAAATTAAAATAAATCTCATTATTTTTTTCTCAATAAAAATTGTGAGATAACGACTACTATCAATGTTAATATAAATAATACACTACAGAGCGCATTAATTTCAGGCGTGATACCTAAATGCACCATCGAATAAATAGCCAATGGTAAAATTTGAAAATCAGGCCCTGCCATAAAATAACTAATCAATACATCATCTATAGATAAGGTAAAACTTAATAACCAACCAGCGACTAACGCAGGCCAAAGCAGGGGTAAAATAATTCTGATTAACACAGTAAAATCTGTCGCGCCTAAATCTTTGGCTGCTTCAAAAATATTTTCATCTAAACTAATAATTCTGCTATAGACAGTCACTACCACAAAAGGAATGCAAAAAGTAATATGCGCCAATAATAAACTCCAAAAGCCTAATTTAATTTTGAGGAAGTTAAATAAAATAAGCAATGAAATACCCATTACAATATCGGGTGATAAAATTAAAATAAAAATTAAACTGGATAAAAATTTTCGCCCTATAAAATAATATCTATATAAATTAATCGCCGCTAATCCCCCAATCCCAATCGCCGCCGTTGCAGCAGTCACACCCAATATTAATGAATGCAAGGCGGCGACCCATAAATCTGTATCTGCCCGTAATGTTTGATACCAATGCAACGAAAAACCATGCCACACTAAAGAATACTGGGCATTATTAAATGAGTAAGCGATAAGCACTATAATCGGTATATAAAAAAATAAATAAATAGCACTGAGATACGAAATAATAGGCAGTCTCATAATAAAGCTCGATTCGTTTTGCCGCGTGTGCTGCGCCAATAAATAAATAATAACAACATTACTATAAGAATAAAAACAAGACTAATTGCTGAGCCTAATGGCCAATTCTGTGCGATAAGAAATTGATTTTGAATTAAATTACCCAGCAATATAGATTTTGAACCGCCTAACAAATCTGGAATATAAAATATCGTCATTGCAGGCAAAAACACTAAAATACAACCTGAGACAATTCCAGGTAACGTAAGAGGAATAATAATTTTTCTAAATAAAACAAACCGATTGGCTCCTAAATCACGAGCCGCATCGACCAAACGATCGTCTAAACGCTCAATACTCGTCAGTAATGGCAATATCATAAACGGCAGTAAATTATAAACTAACCCTATCATCACTGCCGTATCACTCAACAATAAAGGCAATGGGTGATGAATAATACCGAGCCATAATAAAATTTCATTTAAAACACCTTTGGCTTTTAACAACGTAATTAGAGAATACGTGCGAATAAGAGAACTCGTCCAAAACGGAATAATAATCAATAATAGTAATAACCATTTAATGCGGCCTTGCAAACGAGCGATCACATACGCAAATGGATAACCTACTACTAAACAAATAGCTGTGCATGCGCCTGCTAAACAAAAAGATCGTTTAAAAATTTCTAAATAAATACTATTCGTGAGTTGAGTATAATTTTCTAAAGTCATCGGCAAGCGGAACAATGCATTTTCATCATGGCTCAATAAACTGGCGATCATAATCAATATAAAAGGCAGTAAGGCAAAAACAGCAAGCCACAGCCAAACGATACCTAAAGAAAATCGCCTAAATAGAGTGTCACATCTCATAAGCCAGCGCCATTTCCCAACCAAAGAGCCAAGTGACCCAGACAGCATCTCCAATTGCGTATTCTAGTTTGTCATCATCTTCATTAAAAAATTTAGTCGCTGTAATAAGTTGCTTATTGGATAAACGCACCATTAAATCAACGGTGGTTCCTTTGTAAATCACTTCTTCCACAATACCCGCAAACATATTAAGCGGTTCTTCTACTTCTTTTTGATCCCACACTACTAAATCTTCTGGGCGCACCAAGACATGAATTTTTTGGTTTAAAGTAAACTCTGGTTTGCTTTTAATACTATATTTTTTATCTTCGATGGCGACTTCGGTATTTTTGTCATTAATATCAGTAATAATCGCATCAAAAATATTGACTTCGCCAATAAAAGAAGCGACAGAAAGATTAGCAGGTTCTTCATACACTTGTTGGGGTGTACCCACCTGCTCAATGCCCCCTTCCCGCATGACGACAACACGATCTGACAAAGAAAGCGCTTCTTCCTGATCATGCGTTACGAAAATAAAAGTAATACCGAGCTTACGTTGCAATTGTTTCAGTTCAATTTGCATGGTTTTACGTAAGTGATAATCAAGCGAACTCAATGGCTCATCCAGCAAAAGCACTAAAGGTCGATTCACCACAGCGCGTGCAATCGCTACACGTTGTTGCTGGCCACCGCTCAATTGTTGGGGTTTACGGGAGGCATATTTTTCAAGTTTAACTGTTTTTAAAGCGTCCAGGACACGTTCTTCTATTTCTGCTGCTGGCCGCTTTTGGCAACGCAAGCCAAATGCTACGTTTTCCCAGACTGTCATATGGGGAAATAAAGCATAGCTTTGGAACACTGTATGAACATGACGTAAATGGGGCGGTAATCCACTGGCATCTTTATCATTAATAAAGATAGTACCTGTACTAGGCTCTTCAAATCCGGAAATCAACCTTAATAAAGTCGTTTTACCACAGCCAGAGGGTCCTAATAACGTCAGGAACTCACCATTACGGACTTCCAAGTTCAAATCCCCTAAGATTTCTTGACCATATAGGGTCTTTGAAACATTTCGTAGTTCTATGACATTCGCTACCATTTTTGCTGTGTTATCTCCCCACTGACCTTACAAAATGAATCACATCACCCCCACACTGTTGGCAGGCATCATAAATCGGGGGTCTTCTATTCTCAAGTCTTTTTAAATAAAGCCACCCAAGAAGTTTATAATATAAACTAAAAATCAATATCCGTTTTATAAAAAAACATCTCATATTCCTCTCAGTTATTACCTTAAATTATCTTATTAATCATACTATTGTATATGTTTTTATCTTATTTTATAAAACAGTTTGATTTTTAAACTAATATTCTGGTATTATTTCGATCTATTTATAAAAAACAGTCCTAATAAAGGACAAAATATAAAACGAGCGGGAGGATAACAGATGGCTGGTAGAACAAGAAGTTCCAAGCGGAAAAATTCCTTAGGAAAAAAAAATAGTCTTCCCTTAGTTCCAAAGAGAGAATTGGGTCAGAAAGGTTATAAAAAAGGGGGGCTATTGGGATTACGTAGTACTCATTTTAAAAAAGTTGTTACCAAAACGGGCGAAACGGTTGAGCTAAAAACAGATGCAGTCATCAACCCTAAGAAAATTGATCTAAAAGATTCCCCTAAACTAGAAGCCTTAAAAAATATTTATTACAAAAAAATTAGAGAAATACCTTCGAATCGACGTACCATTATTACAGAACGCTCTATCAATGGATCGCCATTAAAAGGGCACACCCCTACTAAAAAAACACCTATGTATGCTTATAGTAAGTATGGTTTCTTGACTTTTATGACTAACAAAGAGATACCTTCACATACAAGAATCACAGCAGAAAAAGTAGATGCATCTTTTCTAGCATCGGATGCATTTAAATCTGCGCCTAAAGTAACAGAATCTAAGAAAAAGCAATCTTTTGTTGTTCGAAGTAATACACATCACTCAAAAAAGCTTCGTACTTCACAAAACGCGTATATGGGCGATAACTCAGCTACAGACTATGTTCGTGCAACAAAACTGTGTTTTGATCTTGAAGAAAAAGAGAATAAAGAAAATATAAAGCCTGATGAATGGAATCATTTAAGAGCACATGACTTCGGAGGGGGACAAAAAGACAATCTCGTGGCTTGTTCAAGTAGAACAAATACCGGTGGGATGCTAACGGATCAAATGATCAGAAACCTTGCTAACCCTTTTAAAAAAATAGAAGTGGACGTTGAGGCTCCGCTCATACCAGAAACACATGTTGCCAAATATATTGAGTACACCATCCGTCATGAATCCTTTTCTTTATCCGCCAGGCTTGAAAATACACCTGTGACTCCTCATATCATAGAGAAAGAATATTTTTCATGTTTTCGTAAAGCGCTAGTAGAGGAAATATTAGGTTCGCCTACTCCTACTCCTTAGGGAATAGCCAATAAGCACTATGCTCCGACCGATATAAAACAGGCTTTGAAATAGAATTTTGTCTGGCGTTTATTTTAAATTGAATAGCGCCAGCATCAAAAACTATCGCGCTTATTTAATTGCGTATGCTTGAATATTAGGTTAACATAGGACTAGTCAGTCTAGTTCTTTAATAGGGTTTGAGGTAGCAAATGAAAAGTTGGCAGCTTCAGGAGGCAAAAGCGCATTTTAGTCGGGTGATCCAGGAAGCCATTATTCATGGGCCACAAGAAATTTCACTGCGAGGTAAACCCACGGCAATTATCATATCTACAAAAGAATATCATAAATTACTCGCACCAAAAATCTCTTTCGTAAAATTTATGCAACAATCCCCTTTGTGCGGCACTAAAATCCGCTTAAAGCGCGACAAATCATTTGCTCGAAAAATAATGCTATGAGTTATTTATTAGATACGAATGTCGTTTCTGAACTGACTCGTCAAAAACCTCATGCACATGTTTTGAAATGGTTTGAAAATATATCAGATGAATCTCTCCATATTAGCGTCTTGAGCATAGGCGAAATCAGAAGAGGCATTGAGGAAATAAAAGATCAACAGCATAAAGAAAAATTGCGGAGATGGTTAGAAGTAAAATTACCTGAATGGTTCTCAGAGCGTATTTTAGCTATTGACCAGTCTATAGCTGATCGATGGGGGCGCCTATTAGCTTCTGCAAAACGATCCATGCCAGCGATTGATAGCCTAATTGCAGCCACTGCGTTACATTACGATTTGCGCTTAGTTACTCGAAATGAACGTGATTTTCAATATCCAACGCTACAAGTCATTAACCCTTGGAATCTCTAAATAAAAAATTATAACCAATAAGCCCTATGCTCCGAGCGATACAAAACAGGCTTTGAAATAGAATTTTGTCTGGCGTTTATTTTAAATTGAATAGCGCCAGCATGCACAGTGTCATAAGCCGCGACCCCTAAGAAATGATATTTTTCTAATACAGACGGTGTGGGAAAATGATAACGGTTTCGATAGCCTACAGGGAATAGCACAATAGAAGGATGAACATCGTGAATAAATTCATCCACTGCTGAGGTTTTGCTACCATGATGCGGGGCTACTAAAATATCAGCCGCTAATTTTTCGCTTGAAAAATTGACTAGATAATATTCGGCTAATTTTTCAATATCTCCTGTTAATAAAATATGTCGTTGACCGCTTGTGATGCGTAATACGCAAGAACTATTATTATCTAAACCTAATTTCTCGACAGGCGGGTAGAGAAATTCAAATTGAACCCGGTCCCATTCCCACTGCTGACCTTGCAGACAATAAGTCGCGGGTGTAGTGCCAGGAAAACGTGCTGGAACACTGCTTTGTATAAGATACGTTGGCATTTGTTTTAGAACCGCAAATGCACCCCCGATATGATCGTTATCGCCGTGACTAATGATTAATTTATCCAGATGGTTAATACCTAATGTCCGTAAAAATGGAACGACCACTGTGTTTCCCATATCATTATTTTCACTGAAACGCGCGCCTGCATCAAAAACTAATGTGTGATGCTGCGTTTGCACCACCGCTGATAATCCTTGTCCCACATCGAGTAATGTAAACCAGACATCGCCTGTATTTGGGCAGTCAGGCTTATACAATAACAAAGGTAAAACCCAAAGGATGCCAAGATATCGCCCAGGAAACCCTGCAGGAACTAATAAAATAATCATTCCAATACACGCCATTATAATATAACTAATATGAGGAATAGTTTGATACCAGGAGCCCCAGGAAATATGTGAAAGATAAGTGAGTATCTTCCATAATACCGCTAATATCTTATCGGCTATCCCTAAAACAAACCCGCCTATTTTTGCTGAAAATAATAATAAAAAGCAGCCTGATAACGTGAGCGGTACCACTAAAAAACCGACCCAGGGAATAGCAATGCTGTTCGCAATAAAAGAAACCCATGAACATTGCTGAAAAAGCCAGATACTGAGAGGGATTAAACCCAATGCAATAACCCATTGGATGCGGCCGTGTTTCCACCATAACCCTTGAGGGGCTAATCGACCGTGCATGCCATAGATAATGAGCGCAACCGAAGCAAATGAAAGCCAAACACTTTCTGTCAATACGATAAGTGGATTCAGCAATAAAACACTGAATAAAGCAATACTCCAGACTTGCCACGGCATTATTTTTCGACGCAAAAATAATAGTAATAAAAAAAGAGATAACATGATACACGCACGTTGCGTTGGAATAGAAAACCCGGCCATTGCGCTGTAAATGAGTGCTATGATTAATGCTGCAATAGCACCTGCTTGTTGTGCAGGTATTTTTAATGTTAATTTTTCGTAACGTCGCCACCCCCAGGAAAAAATAGTGTAGGCCAATGTTGCCATGAGTCCTATATGTAATCCTGCAATCGCCATTAAATGATTAGTGCCTGTGTTTCTTAATATTTGCCACTCCTCAAAAGGAATGGCATGGCGCTCGCCAATTGCGAGTGCTGTAATCCAGGGGGATGTCTGAGTCGGTCTTAGATTTTTTTTGATCGCATCGCGAAAATATTCTCTCACTCGACCGATGGGAAAATGATAGCTGGCATTATTTAATAGGATAGAATCTGTTTTTCCTGAAATGACTGAACCTGTCGCACGAATGCCTGCAACGAAGCTCCAGGTTTCATTATCAAACCCACCTGGATTCATTTGGCCATGAACTTTTTTGAGAGAAGTATTTAATTGCCATTTTTCACCTATTTGTAATGCGGGGTGAGGATTTTGCCAGGCCAAATGGATCAGACCGTGTACTCGATTTGTTTTATTTCCTATCGCATTTTCTGATTTTATTGTTTCTAGTGAGAATAAAAATGTTGTCTGATAAGGATCTACTGTGGGAATTGTTACAATATAACCTGTGAGTGTTAGCGGTTTTCCTGTGAGTGTCTCTGGTAAAACCCAAGATAGTTGATGATGAGCATATAAAATTGCCCAAGAAAATCCTAAAGCCAGTCCGATGATTAAAATAATAGAATTCGATAATTTTTTTTTAAAAAATAGGCGTATAAAAATAAATAACAAAATGATTCCTACCCAACTCTTACTAGGTAAATGGGAAAAATGTTGCAACGCAAGAATGCCGCACAAAAAAGCGAGAGAAAATAAAGGCATGAGTTATCCAGGGGATTAGATTAAGAAATGAATGGAAGTGTAGATTTAATTTGCCTTACATTGCAAAATACCACAACCATTTTATTTTAGCTATAAGGCACGACAATGACTTTTGTTCCGACATGCGCAAAATGATTTACCATCCACTCTGCATCAGGAAGGCGCATGCGAACACACCCATGGCTAATATTATCTTCCACAACAATATTGTCAGGTGAGCCGTGCAATGCTTGCCCCGCATTAAAGAACATGCAATTTGGCATCAAGCCGCCGCCATTCGGTCTCGGATATTTTTTGGAATAACAATCCTCACCACCCATTGATGTAATATAAAATATCCCTGAACTTGTGCGGCAATCTGTTTCATCGGCATCAGGCGGACAAACTGTACCACCCGCCGTTGCAATACCTGCACGAACTAAATGACCCTCTGGATCATAAGCACCCCAGGCGTGTACATTAGGGTCTACAAGTACGACTTTTCTATTGTGAGTCTCTATCTGTTGCGGAAGCCTATCGGCGTAATTAGGACCAGATTGATGAGGGGATTGCATACTCGCACAAGATGTCAGTAAAAATAAAATCGAAACAGTTGCGGTAAATTCCCCTAACTGATGTAAATAGCACATAAATGATACTCCTTTATTGCTGACTACATTTTCAGTATAGGCTACTCCTGGACTAATTTTACCAATAGGGCTGTTTTTATTGATTTTTTTTGGAACCGAAATATAATATATGATTTAAAAAATAACATTACTAAAACGAGGAATAATTCATGTACGGTGCATTCTATAATCCCCCTCTTCAAAAACCACTATTTCAATCGCTTCAATTAGTGCAAAATTTATTTGGAAATGGAATAGTACAACGTTGTAATACAATACGCCTCCTAGCAAATCGTCCAGATAAATCCTGGGTCGCTTTGCCAGAAGCGAGAAGCCAAGCAGAAGATGCTGAGGAAGAAAAATACGAGTCAGATCCTTCAGCCGAGCAGAATTCTGCAAGAGTGATGGCGGCAATGATACCTTTTTTGTGTGAAGCAATGAATTCTTATGCAGAATCAGGTGATCGAGACAAACTTCAAGAAGCAGGGGACTCGTTTAAAAAAATGATTGCTCGATTGAAAGCATCTCAAGCAGCTCACGCGGAAAGTCATATAGGATACCAGGTAGGAAGCGCATTCATGAATATGCTTATGGTAGGATGGATGACGCGAAAAATAGCATTAAATATTGGGAAAAGTTGTTTAACAGGTCAATCTGATCCTTCTCATGACTCACAGCTGAAAAAATGCATAAATTATAGTGATGAGATTATAACTATAATAGAAAATCAATTATCGATGCAGGCACAGGCTGCTCCTGCTCAGGCAATGATGACTAGATAAATTTAATTTTTTATATTTGGAGAGGAGTATTCAATATGAGTCATACTAGAATTACTACAAGCGATCGACCAAATTACGTTACATTTCCTGGAGCCCTTATGCCTTATCCTCACAGGGGATTTCAATCACCTCAATTAATGCAGGATAAATTTGGTAATAACATTGTTCGAGATTGTTATGAAATGCAAGGTATTGCACAACAGCTAAATGCACTTTGGAAGAAAATACCTGACGAGGACGATAAACTGCAAGAAGAAAGGAAATTATATTTTGCGAATGAAATAATAATGTCCCTGAATTCACTGTGCGAAGCAATGGATTCTTATTTATTATCGGAAGATACAGATGAACTTCAAAAGAAATTAATGCGTTTTAAAGAAATGATCGATCTGTTAAATGATAAATTGCAGGCACTTAAGGTAGCGGAAGCGCATATACAACCGATAAAGGGTGCAAGCATCATGATTCTTACCGGTTTTTTCTCAGGATCACTTTTAAGTGGGTTTGGGGCATTTTGTGGTGCCGGGGTAGGAGGGTTGCTCAGTGGAAGAGGTTGCGATATGGGTAGGAATGCTTCTACTGTTAGACAAGAAATATGGTTACAAAGAGGAGTTGATACAGGTGAGAACATTATTGTTGCAATAGAGGCACATCTGCCGAAGCGAGAAGAGCATCAGGGTGCTGCCGTTTTTCCTGCTGGGCTGTTTGGATAAATCTCATGGGTGCGGTGTGATCGCAATAATCGTAATATCTTTTTTTTCTGGCCCGTCATGCCAAAAAATACGATAAGCAGCAGGTGTATTATTTTCAGCATACGCTTCAAATATGTCTTCATTATTTATCCCCTTAAATGCGCTATATTTGTGAGTATGAAGACTTGGATGACGAGGGTTTATTTCAAGATAACCTAATGTTTTCCGAACGGCTTTAAGTCTTTTTTTTAAATTTATAGTTTCTTCCAACTTATTGAAATCGTCATTGGCCTGATCTGTAAATAACAAACGATACGACATATTTTTTATTCTTTAGCATAATGAGAAAAACTGCCTCTGCTCTTTACTTGCCCAGCAGCAGAATCTTCTAATCCCTTTTTTACTTGATTTAAAGCAATTTTATTATTAAAAAGCCATTTTTCCTGAGCAGAAATTTCCACGTAAGGCACTAAAATAATGCGATTATATTTATCTTTTTTAACGGCAAAACTGCTAATACCATCGGCTAAATGTCCTAACAAAATACGGCCTTTCGCATCCGGCCTCACTGTCTTCAATACTTCTGTTCTCATCGCCGCACACCTCTCTAAAAACTTTCGTTATTTAGTATAATGTATTGGTGGGATTTAATCAATGTGGGAAAAATAAAAGAGGGGGAAGCAAGTGTAATACTATGTAATTACACATTATTTATAAAAAATTACGCCATGACCTACACCATAAATCAGTGACGTGATAATCCCATAGACAAGGCCGAATATAAATAATGGAGCGCGCTTAAAGGTCATGTCATAAATCTCAATTTAAAAAAGCAAGGCATCGTGGAAGCAACGTATTATTTTTCTTACGAACATAACATAGCTTGTCTGGAATCATCCTCTTTTTTCTCTTCACTGTCTTTCTTGGAATTTTCTCGTTTTGAGAAGGGGGGCCCATTGCTGGTTCTTCGAATATTTTTTTAATCGCTGCTTTATCATTCTTATATTTAGAAAGACTAAAAAAACTGCTAACAAAATATCCTATTGGAACTGTCGCTACTGCTGTGATTGGAATAGCGACCATGACACTTGTTGCTATTGCAAACGCGCCATAAACTGCGAGAGTCATCACAAAGGCAGTTAAAGCGATTTTTAGTTCGTACGGTAAGAAGAAGCGCTGCACTTCCTCGTGAAATTCTTTTATTTTCTTTATAGAGAAAATTCAATCTCTGATTTGAATATTAAAATCTACCCCCAAGTGTTTACTCATACAAGTTTTTACCCGTTCTTTGATAGCTGGATGGATGGAATTTAATAAAAGCTCTAATTCCTCATAACGTTTACCCATGTCTTCTTTTGCTTGTTGTAACATATCGTGGCATGTCCCTATAGAGAGTAGAAGAACAGGCCAGTTAGGGCTAGGAGGAGCAGAGCTGCAAAAATATTTATTGAGTTCATCAGACACCACCTGTGCATCTTCTTCTGTTGCAAAAGAACATTCCAAGGAAGGAAGGATTTCAATTCCAGTTTTTTCTCGTACGCGAACAGTGCATGCTTTTTTATATAAAAACTCTATGGTTGCCTGGATTTCACAAGCCATTCCATTTACATTAGCAGGTGATTGTGCGGAAAAATACTCTGTCACCTCTGGAGATTTTGTACTCATCGCTAAAGAAGCAGGAGACATACCCATCGCGTTTTTTTGATTCAATAGTTTTGAGTTTTTCTTAATTAGTTGATGGATGATCCGAGTATCGAGTTTATTAGGATACAAAAGAGCAGCATGCAATGGGGTATTGCCAGCATCGTCAGGAGCAAATACTTTCTCGTCTTGGGCTCGTCTAAGAAAAAAATGTACTATTTCCTCCTGGCCTTTTTCTATCGCTAAAATAAGAGGAGTCATCCCATCCGCATTTTTCTGACATAAAAGCTCTGGTTTATTCCGCAGCAATAGCTCGATTATAAACGAATTGGGCCGAGGTGAACCCCAATGGTAAACTGCAGCATGCAAAGGATTATTCCTGTTATTATCAAAATGATATTCGGAGACTGTCTCAATACTAAGAAAAAGTTCTACTATTTCTACAGAGTCAAGTTGTATTGCTAAAAAAATAGGTGTGAAGCCATACTTATTTTTTTGATGTAAAAGTTGGGGTGCCTTACTGAGCAATATTTTAATGATAGTCAAATCTTCCTTCAGGTGCCAGAAGAAAAAAGGCTGATTCCGAACCGCAGCATGCACGAGGGTCTCTTGGTACTCATCAAGATCATCAAATTTTAGCCCCCTATTTTCATAATTTAGTATGAGGCAATGGGTTACTTCTAAAGACAAGCCTTTCTTTATTGCTGAAAAAAGAGGGGTGAAACCCTGGCTATTTTTTTGATGTAAGAGTGGGGGGTGCTTTGTAAGCAAAGTTTCGATAATAATTCTATTATTCATCTTACCATTTTGTATCCCAAAATTAGATCTCTCGAGAGCAGCATGTAGCGCGGTATTTCTGTGTAGGGGATCTTCTTCTAATTCAATAGCAGAGATGCCCTCCTCTCCTAATCGAGGATTTTCTTTAAAAAGGTATTCTAAGAATTCCTCATTCCCTGCTTCTACAGCCCATTCTAACAATTTATAAGGGGAAAGAACGGGGCTTGAGCCCGCAGCAAACAGGAGGTGTTGTATCTCCTCTAAAGGTTGGCAATACGGGATAGCCCAATATACCAAATCTTCTCCCTTAAAATGTTTCTTAAGAAAGTCATAGAAGCAATGGAGCATGCTTTTGCGGCTATCCAAATTGCTTGCTTGGCGAGCCCAATACAGTATTGTATATTCTTGCTTATCTCGACAGGAAAAAGTGTGCGACAAATTTCTTGTGAGTTGTTTTTCGAGTTGTTCTTCTGTTAATTCTGTTTTATCTTTTGATGCTTCTTCTTTTAGCTTTCTTTCGAAGTTTTTTAACTGGTTGCTTAAACGTTCATTTAAAAGTTCGGTACGACCCTCTTTCGTTAATGAGAATAATCTCCAGCTTGCTATATCTAATTTACCGTATAGGTATCGCTCAGCTAGATGAAACTCTTTATACCAACATTCCACTGTAATAGCATCTTTTTCTTCTGCAGCCGTTAAATAAGGAAAAGGAAAATGTTTTATGAATTTTTTTCTCTATTCTTTTTTAACTTCTTTAAAAAGATTATTTAATTGATTACAGACTTGCGACAAGAAAATCTGATCTTTCAGGTCAGGGTACTCAAAAAATTGGAGAATTATCTCGTTAGGTATCTTCTCCCACCGAGAAACCCTAGCAGGTATATTTTCCGGGGAACCTTCCTCTCGAAAGTCATGGCTTAACTCTCCTACATATTAAATGTCAACTAGCTTTGCTACTTGCGTCAACTAACTTTGCTGATTAAAA
>JBEPVM010000039.1:0-17360 GCA_041690995.1 Gammaproteobacteria bacterium
TAGCCAGTGCGCAGGCATTGGGTATAGAAAAAGGGATAGAAAAAGGGATAGAAAAAGTGGCGCTTCGCATGCTATCCAACAATGTAGCATTGGATGTCATTGCTGAGATGACAGGGCTGACAGTGGATGATATTGCAAAATTAAGTGGGGGATGCTGAGGTATGGGTGTTTCTATTAGAATAGAAGAAGTCATTTTAATCTCGAAACATCAGAAAACTTTTATCGTGATTTAAAGAAAAAAATCAGATGATGCAAAATATCACGCAAGCGTTGCATGAAGCCACGCAGTGTTTTGTAAATGTCACAACGACTCCTCTGTTGGATGCGGAAATTTTATTGGCGCACGTCTTGAAGGGTCAGCGCAGTTATTTATATACCTATCCCGATTATTCTTTATCTATGACTGAGCAAAATAATTTTGCCGCGCTGATTAAAAAACGTGTGGCAGGGTGGCCTATTGCTTATTTAACAGGACATCGTGAGTTTTGGTCTTTGGATTTAATTGTGACGCCTGATACGTTGATTCCTCGGCCTGAAACAGAATTATTAGTCGAGCTTATTTTGAAAAAATTGCCTGACATCCCCTTGCTGGTCGCTGATTTGGGAACAGGTTCTGGCGCTATTGCGCTTGCATTGGCACACGAACGTCCTTATTGGACTATTTATGCGACAGATATTAGTTTAGAGGCTTTGGCTGTTGCAAAAGCGAATGCAGCACGTTTACAAATAAAAAATATTATTTTTGTGTTTGGCAAATGGTGTAGCGCTTTACCAAAATTGCGCTTTGATGTTATCGTGAGCAATCCGCCTTATATCGCTGAAAATGACCTGCATTTGCAGCAAGGTGCATTACCTTTCGAGCCTTCTATAGCATTAGCTTCAGGCGAAGACGGATTAAAAGATATACAAGATATTGTCTATGAAGCAAGATCTTATTTAAAATTGGGCGGTTATTTATTATTAGAGCATGGGTCTACTCAAGCAGAATATGCTTGTAGCAAATTTTTGAACGCAGGCTATACGCATGTGAAGTCTTATAAAGATTTTTCAGGATTAAATCGTGTTACAACAGGTATTTTTAGTATAGAATGTTTGTCTTAAAAGGGAATTAATGATGGGTAGGAGAGCTGGGATGGCAGCAAAAGATATTTTAGAGCCAAGTTTAGAAGTCTTAGGGGTTCATCCCTATAAATTAAAGAAAAAAGAAGAATATATGAGCGCAAAAATGCGTGCTCATTTTACGCAGATTTTGACTTTGTTGCGAAAACAAATTATGGAAGAAGTAGATCGTACCATGACGCACATGAAAGATGATGCTGTGAATTATGCTGACCCGAATGATCGTGCCAGCCAGGAAGAAGAGTTTCGTTTAAAATTGCGTGCGAGTGATCGGGAACGTAAGTTACTTAAGAAAATCGAAGAATCTTTACAAATTATCATCAATAAAGAATATGGGTATTGTGAAGTGTGTGGGGTGGAGATAGGTTTGCGTCGTTTGGAGGCGAGACCTACAGCGACATTGTGCATAGACTGTAAGATGTTAGATGAAATTAAAGAAAGGCAACATGGGTGACAAATATTAATCATTTGTAAATTTTAGGTATAAAACAGATGGCAGGTGGGGGAGGCGGACAGCAACAACCTGATAATTCCATGGGAATATTGTGGATCATTGCCGGTATTTTTATTTTCGGCGGCATTATTTGGTATGTATTTAAGAAAAATATTATATCGTTTTATTTCCAAATAAAACTCTGGGAAATAGATGGGATTAGCTTATTCACTCATCGACTAGATGATGTGCGTGTGACTATTTTGTCAGCAGATCCTTTGAAACTTTCTTTCAATGATGTTAATCAATTAGGTCAGGCAGTAGGGGATTATCTGCGTATCCCTTTAGTACTGTTAATTGTTGCTTTAGCTTTTATTATTTATTTTTCAAATTCAACACGCGTATTTAAACGTATTTATGATATGCATGCGTTGGCTGATGAAGAAAAAGTGAATTGGCCGCAAATTAGTCCCGTGATTAATTTAAAGTTAGTCACACAAGATATTGATAAAGGTCCTTGGGCGATGGCAGTGACGCCAATGCAGTTCTGCAAACGCAATAAATTACTGGATGAATATAGGGCGCAGCCACGTGAAGGCGCGCTCAGTAAAGATCGAAACCGTATAGAAGTGATGCTGAAACGTGGACAAGCCAATAAAACATTTTCAATGCAAATGGGTTCCTTATGGCCTGGTCTGGATAAATTACCGCGACATGCGTATGCGCTATTTGCTGTATTTGCAGCGCGTCATGCGGGAGACGGTAAGGGAGCGGCAGAATTGTTAGCGCGTATCAGTGCTTCTTCCACTAAACGGTTAGATTTTTCGGGTGCAGAGGCTTTATGCAAAAAACACCAGGAAATGAAAAAAATAAAAGAAATTATGCAATCCCACGCGTATGTGCTGACTGTGATGGCTTCTATGTTAGAGGCTGCACGCGAAGATGGTGTGCAAGCTTCTGCGGATTTTTTATGGTTAAAACCCGTGGATCGTAGACTTTGGTATATGTTAAATACAGTTGGCAGACAAACGCCTTTTGTTGAAGTGGCAGGCCCTTTCGCGCATTGGGTCGCTGAAAAACAAATTGGCAGACGTTTGTTGGTACCCATGATAGAAGAAGCAACGAATGCGCTAGGGCTTGTTTTAAAAGAAATACTCTATCGTCCAGACGAGACAGACTAAAGGGGAAACATGCATCAACAACGCGGCTTAGACGAGCAAAATGAACTTCCACCGCAAATGCTATTGCGAGATACGCGCACGCTAGGGATGAAGATCGTTGATTTTTTCAAAGACCCTATCAAAGGCGCGACTCTGTTGATTGGTTTTGCAATGGTTGTTGTATTTTTCTCAGCAGTTGCGGAATTTACTGCATTGATTGCGGTTTTCGTATTTTTATATGCTTACACGCGGAAATTTAGGTTACCCTTTCGCATGCCTCAACGTTCGGGCGCCCCTGACTATAATGACCCTTTGCCTGGAGACCAATCTAAACCACGTAAAGCACGCGGCATTAGTTTTTTTGGAAATCGCAAAAATAATAGTGAAGAATTGTGGTTTAATAACGATGACATGCGTACACATGTTCTTATTTTTGGGTCTACAGGTTCTGGTAAAACAGAAGCATTAGTTTCTTTGGCGTTTAATTCGTTGATTCAAGGCAGTGGTTTTCTGTATGTCGATGGTAAAGGCGATAATAGCTTATTTGCAAAAATATTTTCGATGGCTCGTTATATGGGGCGTGAAGATGATCTGTTATTAATTAATTTTATGACAGGTGCGCGAGACGTGGTAGGCGCGCAAGAAAAACGTTTATCTAATACGATGAATCCGTTTTGCAGTGGTTCATCTAGCATGCTATCGCAGTTGGTTATTAGTTTGATGGATTCAGGCGGTCAAGGCTCGGATGGCGATATGTGGAAAGGCCGTGCGATGGTGTTTGTAGAAGCTTTGATGAAAGTTTTAGTTTTTATGCGGGATGCGGGAAAGATTTTATTAGATGCAAATACCATTCGTAATTATTTTGAGTTGACTCGCATAGAAGCGATTGCAATGGATCGCATGTTTATTCGTGATAATCAAGAACCTGTGAGTCTAGCGGATACACCTGAAATGGTGCTGGAACCTATTACAAATTACGTGATTAACTTACCAGGCTATGATCGCTCGAAAAAAGGCAAGCAAGGCTCCCAAGTGTTAGAACAGCATGGGTTTATTACCATGCAATTAACGCGTGTGTTTGGTTCGTTAGCCGATACGTATGGGCATATTATTCGTACTAATTTAGCGGAAGTTGATTTAAAAGACGTAGTATTGAATCGCCGTATTCTCGTGGTGTTATTGCCTGCCTTGGAAAAAGCGCCTGAAGAATTAGCGAGCTTAGGTAAAGTCATTATTGCGTCATTAAAAGCGATGATGGCAGCAGGTTTGGGAGATGCAGTTGAAGGAACTTTTAAAGAAGTGGTGTTGCGAAAACCAACGAATTCAGCGACACCGTATATGTGTATCTTGGATGAATATGGTTATTACGCAGTGAAAGGATTCGCTGTTGTGCCTGCACAAGCGCGTTCTTTAGGGTTCTCAGTGGTGTTTGCAGGACAAGATTTGCCAGCGTTTGAAAAAGCATCCAAAGAAGAAGCAGCTTCTATTGGTGCAAATACCAATATTAAAATTTGTATGAAATTAGAAGATCCACAAGCGACTTGGGAGTTTTTCTCAAAAACGGCAGGCGAATCTTATGTGACGAAAGTAGATTCATTTCAAACCAATGCCGGTAGTTTATTAAATAATTATATGGACAGTCGGAGCGCGTCTTCAGAAAAACGTGCGCGTCTTGATTTACAAGATCTGAAAGAGCAGCGTGAAGGTGAAGCAACTATTTTCTTTAAATCAAAAATTATCCGTGCGCGGATGTTTTTTGCGAATCCAAAACCTGTTGAACGCATGCGATTAAATCACTTTTTAAAAGTAGAGCCACCGATGGGTCGTATCTTAATGGATTTTGAAAACCGACTCGAGCAGTTTAATATCCTATTAGAAAATCATAATGAACTATTTGAACACACGTCAGATGAATCAGAAGATATTCAATTAATTGCGAACGTGATGCATGAAAAGACAGATGTTAATTTAATAGAACGGGGTGTATCGGCGCTATTAGCATTTCATAATCGCACATCGGCGACAGGAGAAGAGAGGTCTATCGTTGAAGAAGTGGAAGATACCAGCCGTATCAACATATTTAGTAAAGCGACACTGGGAGAGGATGTTCAATCATTCTTAACGGGTAAAGGAGAACTTGAGCGATTTAGTCAGCCCTTGATCAATAAAAATTATATTAAAGACAAAATTGAGCTATTAGAACGCGTGTTGGGGCGTTCAGGTTCTGCAGCAAATGCGATGACAGTTGAGGTGATTAAAGATATGTTACTTGCGACAGATTATCCCCCTTATGCACACAGTGTGTTTCTCGATATAAAACAGCTTTGTGAAGTTGCTCAGGAGTTGAGTGATTATATAGCCAGTCAGGAGAAAGAAGAGGTATCGGAATGAGGTACAAAACCGTTTCAAGTTTATTAAGACAAGGGGTGCATCAATACTATTTTCTATTTCTTTCTTTATTTTTTTTTATTGCAGGTTGCGCCTCCTCTGATTTTTCAAGAGGAAGCGCAAGTGAGGTAGATAAAGCCTATTTATCTGCAGATTATGCATGGAGTCATTCAGATGGCAGTCTAACGGATTCTTATCAGAATTCCAGTCAAACAGCTAAAGGCGCTGGCATTGGCGCGGTTGCAGGTCTAGGTGCAAGCAGCTTGAGTTCGGGCATTAATATTGTTCCAGGGATTGCTGTAGGGGCTATCGTTGGGAGTGCGCTCGGCAGTTATATTGATGCACACACCACCCTTGCGGATAAATTACAAAATCGTGGCGTGAATGTCATTGTTTTGGGAGATCAGGTGATGTTAGTACTGCCTTCGGTTTTAATGTTTAATGAAATGACTTCTAATATCCGTCCGCATGCTTATTCTACATTAGATATTGTCGCGCACTATATCAGCCAGTATCCCAATATGGCCGTTCATGTGGGTGCTTATACAAGTGCAACCGGTTTACCTCGTCAAGTCAATCTGGCTCTCTCTCAACAACAAGCAAATGCAATTGTAAAATATTTGTGGATTAAAGGCATTAATACACGTCTATTATCGGCTGTAGGTTATGGCGGAACAAAATTAGTGACGGCCAATACGCCTGATTGGTCAGGGGATAATTATAGAGTTGAAATTACCTTGGAGAAATTGCCAGTATGATAACGAATAGACAGGCAAACGCAAGATTGCAAAGTGATTTTTATCGTGATCATTATTACAAGTTATTACGTAGTATTTTGTTGTTTATGGCGATTATTTTGTGTTTAAGTGTAGCGATTATTTACTTTGTCGTATTTACGGTTCCTCCACAATATTATGGAACAACCACCTCAGGACAAATAATCAAGATTGCACCTCTCTAATAAATAAGCTATGAGGTAATGGATGTTAGATATGTTAGGTATAACGCAAGAAAAAATAAAAGGTCATACATGGGATGTAAAATATTACTATCCCTGCCTCTTTGCGCTTATTGCAGTGATTAGTTTAAATTTGTTGCTAGTGAATGTTGTGCTGTATCAAACACGTCATCGTCCTTTACCACAGTTTAATGCAAAAGCGCCGAATGGCCAGCAAATGCCATTGACTGCTTATAATGAACCTAATTTGTCACCCGGCACATTAATTCAATGGGCAAGTAAAGCAGCAGTTGCGGCTTATACCTTTGATTTTGTCAATTATAATAAACAAGCCAGTTTAGCGCGTCCTTATTTTACGGAGGCTGGCTGGAATGATTATGTTCGTTCAATCAGCGGCCTCATCCAAACCATTAAGCAAAATCAATTATTGGTGAATGGCGTGGTATCAGGTACCCCTGTGATTTCTAATCAAGGTGATTTAACAGGCCGTGGATATGTATGGCGAATACAAATGCCATTTTTAGTGACCTACCAAAGCTCAGAGGGGACTTCAAAAAAATCATTTAATGTGGCTATTTCGATCGTGCGAGTACCCACGTGGAAAAACCCTGGTGCGATTGGTATTGATCAATTTGTGATGGGATAAAATCAGAGGTAGTTTAATGGATGAGAAAATAAATATTACTGATGATGCTGTAGTGTTAACGCAGTTACGCAATGCGTTTTATAAAAAGAAGTATTATCTCGCGCTGGGAATTTACGTGCTTTGTATCGTGGCAATAGCAGCTTTGCTCAGCGTGTTGGTTTATTTAGTTAAAAATCCAACGCGGCCTCTTTACTTTTTGACGGATTCAGTGGGTCGGTTTGTCGAGGACGTTCCTTTGAGCTTGCCTAATATGTCAACAGAGGCTGTTGAAGCATGGGCAATTGAAGCAGTTGAAACAGCTTATTCTTATAATTTTATGAATTATCGAGCGCAATTACAGAATGCACAAAAATATTTTACTGAATATGGCTGGCGCAGTTATATGAATGGGTTAACAGCATCGAATAATCTATTAGCATTGACACAACGCCAGATGATTTTTATTGCCAAAGTGGTGGATAAACCAAGGTTATTAAATACAGGTGTCCTGAGTGAAGCTTATGCCTGGAAATTCCAAATGCCATTATTAGTTAATTTTTTAGAAACACCTTATAATAAATCCAGTTTCTCCAATGCTTATGTGGTAACGGTCATTGTACAACGGCAAAATTTATTACAAAGCTATAAAGGGCTTGCTATTGTACAGATGATTGCCGCCACCCCCAGTTAAAGGAACGAGTGTTATGGTTATAGAGCCGATGGAAGGCTTTCAAGTGGTTCATCTGAGAAGCGATTTCTATCGTGATGGGTTTCGTAAAATTTTATTCGCATTAGGCATCGCTGTTCTCGTGACTCTTTTATTGATCGCGACTGTTATCTATCTCTTGCTAGATAAGCCACCACCTGTTAATTTTTCTACTGATAGTGAGTGGCGTATTGTAAAATCTGTGCCAGTAGATCAGCCTTATCTATCTACGCCGGATTTAATACAATGGGTTAGCCAAGTGCCAACATTGTTTAACTATGATTTTGTTAATTATAAAAGTGAATTACAGACTAATGCACAATATTTTACTGAAAATGGCTGGAAGAAATTTTTAGACTTACTGAATAGCTATATTCCGTATGCCACCATAATGAATGCAAAATTATTTGTGAATGGAACCGCAGAGGGTGCGCCTTATGTCATAAACGAAGGGTTATTAGCAGGAAGATACAGTTGGTGGGTACAAATGTCAGTCAATATAAATTATAGTAGTCGGTATGCTCAACTGCTTAACTTACAGGTATTAGTTGTGAGAGTACCTACTTTAAATAATTTATATGGGGTAGCAATAGACAATATTATTTCTCCCGATAATAAATCTACAAAAGAGAAGGTCGTAACAGAATGAGTAAAATGATCGTATGGATGATGGTGCTTGTTTTCATGAGTGGATGGGAGTCTGCTATTGCAGAAGAGCAACCCAATGAAGTGAAATTTCAAGATTGGCTAAAGAATAATGGACAAAACCCAGTGGCTTCTCCTACGCGAACGACCACAGTTGATACGAACCCTCATTCTAATCTTGATCCTAATTCTCCTAATCTAAAAAATACAGCGTTGAGTGGTGGGGAGCAGGCTCCTGTTTTAACGATTGTGAATGATCAAGACTCACCTGTGGTATCGCCACCGATGACCTACAGTCAATCCCAGGCAGTAATGCTAAAATTAGCGCCACCGGCTGATCCCGCCAGTTCAGAATCAAATGAAGCATTTAATGCGATGATGCAACAAAACGCGCCCCTGACACCGCAGCAAGTCGTCAGGTTGCGCCAATTGATAGACAATTCACAGCGTGCCGCCTCTATTTCACCGACAGTGCCGCCGAAACCTGTTTCTAGCACTATCATGGTTAATTTAGCGCCTGGCGCAACTCCACCTGCTATTCGATTAGCACAGAAGCATGTCACATCACTCGTGTTTGTGGATTCAACAGGCGCGCCTTGGCCTATTGCTTCTTATGATCTAGGTGATTCAAAAGCCATGAGTCCTCAATGGGATGGAAAAAGTAATATTTTATTGATTCAAGCATTATCACCGTACGATGATAGTGATTTAGTGGTTAGATTAGTTGGATTGCCAACACCGATTACTTTAGAATTAGTACCAGGACAGAGGGTGGTGGATGCAAGAACAGATATTCATGTTCCAGGGTTAGGGCCTAATTCAAAAGATGTTCCTATGGGAACAGCATTACCGGATAGCGCTAATCAGCTTTTGTTAGATGTGCTGGATGGCATTGCCCCCTCTGGCAGTAAACCGCTAGTCATTAAAGGAGGGGACTGTCAGGGTTGGTTATTAGGAAATAAAATGTTTCTTCGTTCACGCTTAACTGTGCTATCTCCAGGATGGATCGGACGAATGAAAAGTCCTGATGGGATGATGGCTTATGAATTACAACAAAGTTCCTCGGTGCTTGTTTCTCAGTATGGGCAACCCATTGAACTAAAGGTTGAGGGATTCTGATGGCATTTAAATTTCCTAACTTTAAATTTCTTTCTGGAGACAATCCAAAATCCAGAGTAATTGTTTTGCTGGCTTCGTTTATAGGCGTTGCAATTCTTATTTATGTCAGCATGCAATTATTGGGTGGAACCACTTCAACCACCGGTCCTTCCAAAGTAGCGGGTGCGCCAACAGGTTTACAGTCTGTTCCAGGCAGTAAAGATTTATCGCCACAATATTACCGTACGTTAGCACAAGCGAATACACAAGCTGCTCAGCAAGCCCAAATCACAGGGGGAAGCGCTGTTCCTACGCTGATAAATACAGCCCCTCTGCAGCAACCCACACAAAGTTGTACTGTTTTATGTTCCAATGAAAATAAAGCGAATGTGAGTGATGATATTAACAACTTGGTTAAATCAAGTAAGTTGTCACAAAAAGAGGCGGACCAATTATTAGATTTGGCTAAAAAAAATGTATCAATTACTGAATATGCTACTGCATTAGATGAGTTGGTGCGACAAGGAAAATTAACACCCGAGCAAGCCCGATCATTATTGGAAAAATATAAAAAACAGCATGCAGACTCATTACTCACAGCCAGTGCTAATGCGATGGATTCACTTATCAAATCAGGCCAATTGCCATTGGGCATCGCGAATGATTTATTGGATTTACAAAAACGTAAAATAACACCAGCCAGTTACGCGGCCTATTTAGAAAAATTAGTGAAAGAAGGTAAGCTTTCCCCAGAAGCGGCAGCACGGTTATTAGCGCAATATACACAACAGTACGCACTCGAAGCAGGAAAAGAAGGCGCGTTTGCTATTAAACAAATGGCTAAAGCAGGTGAAATGACACCCGAGGTCGCCAAAGTTTTAGAGGATATGCAGGGCAGAAACATTCCTCTTGATCAGTATGAAACGACACTCAATAAACTGGTGACTGGGGGGAAAATAACACCCGATGTTGCTATGAAATTATTAGCGCAATATCGAGCGCAGCGTACAGCGATAGGCGCAGCAGGGTTGTTAGGCGATATGCTTACCAAAGGGGGCGCGAGTGCTGATGAAGCAAAGCGTTTATTGAATATGCAAGCGAATAATGCTTCGCTGAATGATTATACAGACGAGCTAAAACGAGCAGTCGCTGCAGGATTAATAACACCCACCGATGCGGCGAATTTATTGCAGCAATATCAGGCCATGTTAGCCACATCTGTAGAGGGTATCGCGCCTGGCACCCAAGTGGTTATTCCCGGTGCGGAAGATTTCGCGAAATTACAGCAGAATTTACAGACAAAAGCGGCTGTTCCAATCACCCCTGTCGCCACAACGCAATTTGAAACAGCCATTACCCAACAACAAACTCAGTCTGCAGAAGATCGTCAACAGAAGGTTCAACAGTTGCAGGCAACGATGTCAGCTCAGGCGCAAACGCTTTTGACTGCATGGAAGATAACACCCATGAAACACGAAGGAGGGGCAGCAGAGAAACCACCACTGGCTGGCTCTACATCCACCTCCACCTCTTCGAATGCTGTTTCTCTTCTCGGCACACAAAACGCGGCTTTGAAATCGGGTCTTGTCAAGCCTGCTTTGATCAAGGCAGGTACGCTTGCTTATGCTGTATTAGATACAGGTGTCAATAGCGATTATCCCGATACGCCCGTGATGGCCACCATTGTGCAAGGGCCTCTAAAGGGAGCGAAATTGATTGGTAAACTGACATTCGCGAAAGAACAAGATAAAGTGAGTCTGAACTTTACTCAGATGAATAAAGAAGAATGGCCTGTGACTAGATCTGTTTCAGCTTTTGCAGTAGATCCCGATACAGCTCGTACTGTTCTGGCAAGTCATGTCGATTATCATTATCTTGAACGTTATGGAGCGATTATGGCAACCTCCTTTTTAAGCGGTTATTCCAGCGCGATTACACAGGCGGGTCAAAGTACGACAGGTATCTTCGGAACAAGCGCTACACACCCAGCGCTGAGTCCTGGGAATAAGATTGCTGTTGGTTTAGGCCAAATAGGTACGAATTTAAGCACGATGTTGCAGTCGAAGATAAACAAGCCTGCAACAGTCCAAGTGAATTCTGGCGTAGGGTTAGGTATATTATTTGTTTCTGACGTGGCAGAATAGGTTATACAAATTTTACGAATAAAGAGGCACTCATGGTGAATGAAAAGGAAGATCGTTTTGATGAAGAAGGAGAGTATCATTTTTCTGACGATCAAGCGAATTATGATGCTACGGCCGAGACATCGAAAACGACACCTACTGCTGCATTTACCAAAGAAGCGATGGTTGCAAAGCTTGGCCAGTATCGTAAAGGAATTATAGGCGGGGTGTCGGTTATCACATTAATTACCGTTGTCTATAAAATATTAACGCCTTCATCAGCGCCACCCCCCACTGATTTTAGCAAGGCAGCAGTCGTTAAGATAGCCAAGCCAGTCGCTACAAAAACAGCCAAACCTGTGCCGCCAGCTGTTGCGCGCCCTATCGTTACTGCAACGCAGCAGCCATCCTCTGTTATGACGATGACCCCTACGCCTGTGACGTCTTCTTACACCCAGCCAAACGCCCAGCCCGACCAGGCAGCAATCACACCAGCAGTCGTGACACCTGCGAATCAGGCATCTGCAGTGGCTGCGACCACACTCCCCGTTTCTTCTGGATCATCACCGAGTGAAATGAATGTACAAACTAAAAATGTCCTCGATAGATTAACGCTGTTAGAGCAGCAGAATACAGCGATAATGAATTTGTTACAAACTGAATACGCGCAAAAAATTGCGGATACTGAAACACTCGAAAATGCAACGCGAGGGAAAATAGAAGAAGTGACTAAGCGCGTGAATCGTATGGAAGCCAGTTTGAACCAGATGACTGATTTATTAAAGGGGATGAGTAAGTCTCAATCATCCAATGAGATGGAGAGTGTTTCGACGCCTGTATCTGAGGCAAAATCGACCGAGCCCAGAACAATCTATGTGGTGCAAGCTATCATCCCTGGGCGAGCATGGTTAAAATCCGAATCAGGCGACACAGTGACTGTAGCAGAAGGGGATTATTTAAAAAATTATGGGCGCGTCTCAAAAATTGACCCTTATGATGGAATTGTTGCTATTGATACAGGAAAGAAAATGATTACACTGTCTTATGGAATGGGATCAGATTAATTAAAGGAATGTAGTATGATCTATGACATGAAGATCACACCCGCATCAACTGCTCTGATGAGGTCACGATTTTTTTATTTTTTAAAATATCTCGCTGTGTTTTATGGTGCTTTTGCTGTTATTAATATGGCTTATGCAGTTGATTTTGGCAACATCAACCCAAGTCATATCAATGCAGCAACGATGATTACTAATTTAGGTAAATCCATTCCAAATTTAATGGAGTTAGTGACAGCGATTGCGTATGTGATGGGTTTTTTCTTTGTAATAAACGGATTATTTCACTTAAAAAAATATGGCGAACAGCGTTCACAATCATCAGGTGATGCAAGTTTAAAAGGACCGCTACTTTATTTATTTGTCAGCGCAGCGCTGATTTATTTGCCAACGACTATTCGCACAGGATTTAATACATTTTGGACTGAGCCTATGCCGTATGCGTATGATACTGACAAGAAAGATGCCTGGTCTGCTTTAATTACAGCAAGTTATATGATTATCCAGTTAATTGGAGTCATTGCATTTATTCGAGGATTAGTGATGTTAACATCATTAGGAGGGCATGGAGGGCAGCAGCAAGGTGGTTTAAGTAAGGCATTAGCACATATTATTGGAGGAATATTGTGTATTGATTTATACGATTTTTTACAAACAGTGTTGAATACACTGGCGTTAGGTAAGTGATTTAAGTTAAATTGAGACTTTACATTTTTAATTAACATCAACATATAAGGAGAGAGCATGATGGCTAATCAATCGTTGAAAAAGAGCATTCTCATGATAATCGGAGCTATTGCCTGTTTTTGCCTGGGTACAGCGGCGTTTGCGGTCGCTACTGGATCAGGTATTGGGGCAGTGGCGGATAATGTCAAAAGTAATTTAGGAAATATTGCACAGCTTATTACGGCAGGTGCCTATGTCGCAGGGATGGGATTTGGTGTCGGTGCAATTGTGAAATTCAAAGCACACAAAGATAACCCAACACAGGTCGCTATCAGTGTGCCAATTGCCATGTTATTTATTGCCGCAGCCTTGCTGTATGTTCCCAGTGTATTTAAGTCGACAGGTCAGACATTGTTTGTCAGTGGTGCACAAGGAAAGATTTCGGGCGTTCAAAGTTTCTAAAAAATCTTTAACCAGGATGGGTATAGGCTATATAGGTTATGCATGAACTTCAGCTCGCAGTGAATTTAATGGGTTGGCGTACTTATATACGACGCCGCGAAGATAAGTTATTTCAACCTGTGATCGCGAAAATATTACGGCGAGATAGTTATACTTGCCAATATTGTGGATTTCAAGCAAAGGAATATCAAGAAGTAGTCAATCTTGATGGTAATTATAATAATAATAAATTTAGTAATTTAATCACGGCGTGTTGCTTCTGTGCGCAGTGTTTATTTATTGAATCTATTGCGTTGGATGAAATGGGCGGCGGGCAACTGATTTATTTGCCCGAAATGACTCAGGCGGAGGTCAATGCTTTTTGTCATGTTTTGTTTTGTGCAATGGGAAATGGCACAGGTTATCAAGACACGGCACAATCTATTTATCGCAGCTTTAAGTTTCGTAGTCAGCCCATTGAGACTAAATATGGAGCAGGTACCAGTAATCCAGCAGTGTTAGGCCAATTGCTTCTGGAGTACCGTCCGCAGAAAGAAAAGCCAGATCGTGCCATCCTAAAAGATTTACGGTTACTCCCATCCTATACTAAATTTAAAGTTCAATTGGAAGCGTGGGCAGCCGCTGCCTTAGAGGAACTTGCAGCAGAGGCGCAATCATAATGCGGAATATAATAGATCCTATTCTCGATGGTGTTGATTCTATTCTAGCCTGGTTTAGCACTGAGCTTAAACAGACAGCAGAATCTTATTGTGATTTAGAAACGGCTGATAGCCAAACTACATTGGTTGCACGAGATGGTTCTTTAATCTCAGTGATTCGAGTGCATGGCGTGACGCGTCTCGTTGGTACGGAAGAATTTGATGCAATTCATAGGGGATTAACTCAAAGTTTACAAGCAACCCTCAAACGTCCTGGTCATGTCGTGCAAGTCTATTTTAGTTATGATAAAGCGACAGTACAGTCGGAACTTGAAGATATTCTTTCTCCTGCCAAAGCGACCGCTAAAAAATTACAGCTTGATCTGGATGATTTATTTAAAGAACGTACTGACCATCTTTCAAAATATTGTGCGCATGAAGAAATGTATTTTGTCTTATGGACGCGGCCTTATTCATTGACGAATGAACAGCAAGATCGGGCTAGAAAAGATAAACTTAAGTTAATTCGTGAGAATAAAATACCGCCTTTTAAAAATGGACAGAATTTAATAGCAGCTGTTCCAGATTTACGTGAATCACACGCTTCGTTCGTCAGGGCATTGGTGAATGATTTAGGGAGTTTGAATGTCTATTGTGCATTATTGGAAGTGCATGATGCCACTCATGCCATTCGCTATTCAGTCGATCCTGATTTCACAGATAAAAATTGGCGTGCGTCATTGCCAGGTGATCCTATTCCAACGCATGAGGCGCGGCCGTTAGCGGGGGAATTGTCTGGATTAATGTGGCCGCCTTTGGCACGTCAAGTTTTTCCCCGCGATGCGGTGACTATGGATTTGCGTACCATTCGAGTCGGTGATCGAATTTATACGCCGCTTTTTATTGATTTATTTCCACAAGAATTAAATTCTTTTATGGGGTTGTTTGCCAGAACATTACCCACGCGTATTCCTTGGCGTATTTCATTTTTAATTGAAAGTGGTGGTTATGCAACGATACGGTTTAAATCCGTTATGGCGGCTATTTTAAGTTGGACTTCTGCACATAATGGCTTGGTGCATGACGCAGCTAAATTATTGCGTAATGTAGAAGTGAATACAGATGATGCCGTGGTTAAATTGCAGGTGAGTCTTGCGACATGGGCACCTGAGGGTAATATTCGTTTATTAAGAACACGAACGGCAGAGTTAGCAAAAGCTGTTCAGGGCTGGGGTTCTTGTGAAGTGTCTGAAGTATCGGGTGATGCGTTTGCAGGTATAATATCCAGCACGTTAGGGTTTACTGCTACGAGCGTTGCAACCCCTACAGTGGCACCTTTATCCGATGTGGTTTATATGTTGCCATTCACACGTCCAGCCTCTGCATGGCAGCATGGCGCGGTATTATTGCGCTCACCTGATGGCAAGCCGTGGCCGTATCAACCAGGATCATCGCAGCAAACAACGTGGATTGATTTAATGTATGCGCGGCCTGGTTCGGGTAAATCAGTGCTGTCTAATTCGATCAATTTAGCGTTATGTTTATCAGGCGGTATTCAGCGTTTACCACGCATTGCTGTGATTGATATTGGTCCTTCCAGCAGTGGATTAGTTTCTTTATTAAAAGAAGCGTTACCACAGGCGAATAAACATTGGGTGGCTTATCACCGTTTGCGTATGACACCCGATTATGCGATCAATCCACTTGATACACAGTTAGGATGTCGTTATCCCACTGCGCAAGAACGCAGTTTCTTAGTGAATTTTATTACGTTGTTAGCGACACCTATGGGAACAGAAAGACCTTACGATGGTGTTTCAGATATGACAGGGTTGATTGTCGATGAGCTTTATAAATTTCTTGCAGACGATGGGAAACCGCGTCTTTACACGAACGGTGTTGAGCATCTCATTGATGATATTTTACTGGAAATTGGCTTTGTATTAGATGAACATACTACCTGGTGGGAAGTCACAGATGCATTATTTTTAGCAGGGTTTCATCATGAAGCATTGCTTGCACAACGGTTTGCAATGCCATTATTAGCAGAGGCAGCAGCCATTGTCCGTACTCAAGCAATAGAAGATTTATATGGTTTAGTCAAAGCGCCGACAGGTGAACCTTTGATTCAAGCGTTTAGTCGTATGATTTCCAGCGCAGTGCGTGAATATCCTATTATCGCGGGCATCACAAAGTTTGATATTGGGGATGCGCGTATTATCTCGCTTGATTTGGATGAAGTGGCAAAGAGCGGAGGTGATGCGGCGGATCGACAGACCGCCGTGATGTATATGTTGGGGCGTTATGTTTTAGGACGTAGTTATTATTTAACAGAAGATATATTAGGTGACATTCCAGAAATTTATCGGGAATATCATCGTACTCGCATCAGTGAAATTCGCGAAGATCCTAAACGATTAGTTTATGATGAATTTCATCGCACCTCTAAAGTGCGTGCGGTGCGTGAGCAAGTGATTTTAGATATGCGTGAAGGACGTAAATGGAATGTGCAAATTGCGTTGATTTCACAATCGCTAGAGGATTTTGATCCTGTGATGGTGGAATTTGCCACTTCTATTTTTATTATGGATGCAGGACCCGAACAATCCATCAAGCGCTCCACAGAAATTTTCGGTTTATCAGAAACCGCCCGCGTTGCACTGAAAACACGTGTGCATGGGCCACGTGAAGGTGGCGCGACTTTTCTCGCGCAATTCTCAACAAAAAGCGGCACTAATACGCAATTATTAACAAGCACATTAGGGCCTGTGGAGTTGTGGGCGTTTAGTACGACAGCCGAAGATGCACAAGTTCGTAATAAACTGTATGTTAAATTAAAACCCGCAGAAGCACGCCGCGTGTTAGCAAATTTATTTCCCAATGGTTCTGTAAAACCCTTAATAGAAGCACGTCTTGCTGTGATAAAAGAGCAAAAAGGGATGATAGAAGAGGCGAATGTACTAGGTGTAGTAGATCGTTTAGTAGAAGAAATTCTACAGGCGTATACCGCCAATCCAGATGTGAAAAAATTACCGAATTAGCGGAGAACGTTTATTTAACTATGTCATTCCCGCGAAGGCGGGAACCCATTCTGCCCTATAGCTGAACTGACCTTAGCAAAATAATTTCTATTGACTAAGGCAGGTTTATTTACACGTCAGAATAGGTTCCCGCCTTCGCGGGAATGACACAGTGAGTAACACGTAACTCCTCTTAAAATTGTTGTAATAGGTCACCCCTATAAAAACTTCTTGAAAAATTTTTAATAGGGTATATAT
>JBEPVM010000040.1:0-16437 GCA_041690995.1 Gammaproteobacteria bacterium
TAAAAAATCAGTCTTGTATTTTTGAAGAGGAATGCACTCTCTACGCTGTCATTGCTGTATAGGTCACGTATTTCGCTGACAAAAACTGGCGGGGGGCAAATGCCTCTTTAACCCTGTAGAGTTGCTTACTCATCTGGCTAAAAAGAAAAAGCTGAGTACGATTACCCTGTGGGTTAGACGCGTTTTCTGAACCGCAATCTACCTATCTAAAGACTAAAATTTTTTTGGAAGTGGGAAGTTATAAAAACGACAAAGGCTTCCGAAGAAGCCTATTACTCAGCACCAAAGCAGATTGTCGTCTCTACTTTGGGCTGGCTGTACTGGGCGGACCTTTGTACAGTCTCGAATGCCTGATGCTTTCGCAGAGCAGGTTACAATATAATTATAAGCTTTTTTACTAAAATTTCAACACTTCTACTATAAATGGGTGCTAAGCTTCCCTAAATTTAATCCGTGTAGAACGCATTGATAAATAAGCTTCATTTGCTCTCTGCCCAGCCTATTATGGTAATACTCTCTTAAGCCACTCGATCTCCGTTTCCCCAAAAGAACTAAATTAAGCCTATGAAATCCAACGGTATACAGCATATCGCCTTTGACCCAGCTATCCTCTATTTGAAAAATACCCAGCATAGGTAATGACTGTTTAGGGAGTTTATAATGATAAGGTTGAGGCAGATTTGGGGCAACCGTACTCAGAGGAACTACAGTTACTAATTTATCCCTGCCCTGAATTGGTCCTGTAAGAACAATGACTGGTCTGCCGCTTTTTACCATTTCTGGCTTTACGAATCCTTGAGAAAAGTCACAAAATAAAATCTGGCCTGGTTTTGGATGAATAGTAATAGCCATTTAATTTTGCGCCTTATCGAATCAATAAATTGTTATATTATCGTATGTTGTGAACATGCCGATTTTTTCAAATTTATTTACCCGACCGCTTGCGTTCATGTTCTTTCAGAAATTTCTTTCTCACACGAATAGATTTCGGTGTGATTTCAACGAGTTCATCGTCTTCAATAAATTCGAGCGCTTGTTCTAATGACATTAAAATCGGTGGAATTAAGAGAATATTTTCATCAGAACCTGATGCACGCATATTCGTGAGTTGTTTTGCTTTAGTGACATTCACGACTAAATCATTATCGCGCGTATGCATACCAACGATCATGCCTTCATAGACTTCAGTTTGAGGGCTAATTAACATGCGTCCACGTTCTTGTAAATTCCATAATGCGTAAGCAAGGGCAACACCTGCCTGATTAGAAATTAACACGCCATTTTGTCTATGGGGAATTTCACCTTTGGCCGCAGGGTCATAGTGACTAAAGACATGGTGCATAATACCTGTGCCAGATGTCATGGTTAAAAAATCGGTGTGAAAGCCAATGAGTGCGCGTGAGGGAACAATAAAATCCAGACGCACGCGTCCTTTGTCATCTTGCATGATATGCTTGAGTTCGCCTTTGCGCGAACCCATTTGTTCCATGATGGCACCTTGGTGTGTTGTTTCAATATCAATCGTGAGGGATTCATACGGCTCATGCATTTCACCATCGACTATTTTAGTAATCACTTCGGGTCTCGAAACTGCAAGTTCAAAACCTTCACGACGCATGTTTTCGATTAAAATAGAAAGATGTAATTCACCACGGCCTGATACTTTGAATTTGTCAGGATCAGAGGTATCTTCAACACGTAATGCGACATTATGTAAAAGTTCTTTTTCTAACCGCTCACGAATTTTACGGCTTGTCACGAATTTTCCTTCAAGCCCCGCAAAAGGAGAGGTGTTGACTTGGAAAGTCATGCTGACAGTCGGTTCATCCACTGATAACGCGGGTAAGGCTTCAATGCAGGAGGGATCACACAAGGTGTCAGAAATTTTTAACCCATCAATACCGGTGATGGCGACAATATTACCTGCGGAAGCCACAGGCACTTCAGAGCGATCAAGCCCTAAATATTCGAGCACTTGTAAGATACGGCCTTGGCGTGTTTTGTGTTCGCGGTCAATGATTGTCACTGGCATATTGGTTTGGACTTGTCCGCGTCGAATACGCCCAACTCCAATCATCCCGACATAACTTGAATAATCAAGGGTACTGATTTGCATTTGAAAAGGGCCATCTAAATCCACAGGGGGTGGCGGTACATTTTTAACGATTGTTTCAAATAACAAATCCATATTATCAGCTTTTTGTTCGGGGTCCATGACGGCATACCCCAGCAAGGCAGAGGTATAAATAATGGGAAAATCTAATTGTTTGTCAGTGGCGCCGAGATTATCGAACAAATCAAAAACTTGATCAATGACCCAATGAGGACGCGCGCCTGGGCGGTCAATTTTATTGATCACCACAATAGGGTTTAAACCTTGTGCGAATGCCTTTTGTGTGACAAAACGGGTTTGAGGCATAGGGCCATCAACGGCATCCACGAGTAGTAAGACGGAATCTACCATTGATAAAATACGTTCAACTTCGCCGCCAAAATCCGCATGCCCAGGGGTATCCACAATATTAATGCGATAATCCTGCCAAACGAGAGCAGTGTTTTTCGCTAAAATAGTGATGCCTCTCTCTCGTTCGAGATCGTTACTGTCCATAACGCGTTCAGTGGTATTTGTTTTTTTAGTTAAGCTGGATGTTTGCTGTAACAATTTGTCAACCAGGGTCGTTTTACCATGATCAACGTGCGCGATGATTGCTATATTACGTAATTGTTCTGACACTGTGAGTTACCTGTTTAGTGGGTTGTTAAAAAGCTGATAGGCTTATTCGGATTTCATATCGTTATTATTAGTTTCTTTTTCTTTTTCTTTATTAGGAGAAGATTTTCCATCACGGCTACGGAAGGAAATACGTCCTTTGGTTAAATCATAAGGGGTCAATTGTACAGTCACTTTATCGCCTTTTAAGATGCGGATATAGTTTTTACGCATTTTACCTGAGATATGTGCTATGACGGTATGGCCTTTTTCAAGCTCTACTCTAAACATAGTGTTGGGTAGCGTGTCTGTGACAGTGCCTTCCATTTCAATTTGATCTTCTTTTGCCATCGTTTTCCTAAGTAGTTTATTCATTTAATAATGATGCGTAAATAATGCCTTAAACTAACACCAGAAGCAAATTAAATTACTGAATTAATATATTATAGGGCATGAGCCGATTATACTGACTAATCGGCTCATCAATAGGGTTGATTATGAGCCGATTAGAGATTTTTAAACTTGCTGAATCCCTGCGATCACCCAATCTTGTGTATTTTCTTGGGTCGTCAAATGCCAAATTTCTTTGATAGCTGTTGGGGCACTTGCGGCATCTTCGCGTACCAGACCTGAAAAAAGTACACTGGCAATCACTGTGTTCGCTTCTGTCACAATATCTTGTAATTCGGCGTTGATGCTAATGACTTCTGTTTGATTGGGTGCATCGCCACGTTCTTGGAGTTGCATTTGAACTTCTGCAAATACTTCGGGTGTTGTGAATTCCTGTATATCGCGGATATTTTTGTTGTCATAATCAGCTTGTAGGCGAATAAAGACAGTTTTAGCGCGTCGCAAAAATGCAGCTTCGTCAAATCCCGCCGGGTATTGCCGCGAGGGTTTCGCAACATATTCACCACTGCTCGAATCAAAAGCTGCTTGATAGTGAAATGTGTCGCGGGTGCGAGCAGGGGGGTGGCTGGCGGGTTGTTGTAGTTTGCTGATAAAACGCCAGACGAAGAACGCGATGCCGCCGAGTAGTAGCCATGAGAGTATGCCAGAACCAAAGCCGTGTCCCATAAAGAGTGAGGTGAGCAAGCTACCTGCAGCGAACCCTGCTAAAGGCCCTAACCATCGATTAGTAGTTGATCCTGGGGCTGCCTGGAAAGTGCGCCCCACACTTCCTGCGTTAAAAGAAGTGTGTGGTTGGGATAAACGGTTCATTCCAAAACTGCGGCCGCCGCCAAAACGCGCTGCATCTGCATCGGCCATAAAATAACCCACGGTGATTAATATAATGAATAGACAGAAAAATAATTTACGCATGGCGCTTTCCTCGTCTTTATTAAACTAAAATGAATAAGAAGATTACAGAAAATAGCTTGAAATAACAAGCCTAAACCCTAAATTAATACCCTTTTGCCTTCTCATCAAACACCCCAATATAATGAGCAGCATGACAAATATCTGTTTTGAGATCGCCATTGGCGTATAAATCAATCCAACGATACGCGGGAGGTAATTCTTCCAACGCAAAATCAAGGGAGTTTCTTTTAAACTGAATGCAGGTAGAAGGCGTTGAATAATAGGGGATGCCATTCTTTTCGCCTGCGTGTGCTTGATGGACATGTCCAAACAGAATGGTATGGACATGAGGATAACATGCAAGTGTTTCCCATAATTTAGCGGAATTGGTTAAACCAATTTTATCGAGCCAGGTTGCTCCAACAGGAATAGGCTGGTGATGAAAAACGATAATAGCATGATGATGAGGATACATTTTTAAGCAATCTTCTAAAAAATTAAATTGGGTATCATCCAAATAACCTTCTACGGCATTGGGTTTTTGTGAGTTTAATAAAATAAATTGCCATGAGCCTAAAATAATTTGTTTGAGAGGAGAAATATTTTTAGAAGGTAAAACACGTGTCATTAATGAGATATCATCATGATTGCCTGGTATATAGTGAATAGGCGTTGAAAAAGAACTGAACGCGTCTTTAACAACTTGATAAGCCAATTCGCTATGGTCTTGGGCCAAATCGCCTGTTAATAAAATAAGATCGGGCGGCGTGCGGTCTTTTTTTAATAAATCCAATGTCGCAGAAAAACTTTGATACGTGTTAACCCCTAGCAACGTTTTTTCTGGATCGGCGTAAAGATGTAAATCAGAAAACTGCACTACTCTAAATTTTTTATTTGTCATCCTATGACCTTATTTGGCTAATTGAATGCTTTGTATTCTAGTCGTATTCATAAAAAAATACAGTATTATATAGCTCTATGTAATTTATCTTTTTTTGTTTTTAAATAGGCTTGATTATGCGCCGTATGAAACATGGGGATAGGTGTTAATTCTATGTTGCCAATACCATATTTTTTCAAGTCATTTACTTTAGCAGGGTTATTCGTCAGTAATTGAATAGAATTTATTTGTCGATTTCTTAAGATATTGGCAGCAATATAATATTTCCTGGCATCAATAGGTAACCCGAGTTTTTCATTGGCTTCTATCGTATCTAAGCCATTTTCTTGCAGCGCGTAGGCTTTAATTTTATTAAATAGCCCAATACCGCGTCCTTCTTGATTTAAATAAATTAAAATACCGCCTTCTTCGTTTATACGTTTTAATGAATAATGTAACTGATGATGGCAGTCACAGCGCAGGGAGCCTAACAAATCACCGGTGAGACATGCCGAATGAATACGGACTAAGGGTTTTTCTGGATTTTTAGGTGTCTTTTCAAGTATGACATGTTCAATGGCGGTAAATTTTTCTTTTATAACCGTCATTTTGAAAAAACCATAATTCTCAAGAGGTAATTCAGTCGAGACTTCATCGGCGATGATATTTTCATGGGCGAGTCGATAAGCAATAATATCGTCTATAGCGAGCATGGTAATTTGATTTTTTTTGGCAAACGCAGTGAGTTGATCGCCTTGTGTCATAGTGCCATCGGGGTTCATGACTTCACACAATACCGCAGCAGGCTTAAATCCCGCGAGTTTGATGAGATCAATTGAGCCTTCTGTGTGTCCTGCGCGTTCTAATACGCCGCCTGCTTTAGCATATAAGGGAAAAATATGGCCTGGTTTTACGAGATCATCGGCTTTGGCATCAGGACGAATCACTGTTTGTACGGTTCTCACGCGATCTCTTGCTGAAACACCTGTCGTAATACCTTCTTTAGCATCAATGGATACGGCAAAAGGCGTGCTGCGTAAGCTGGTATTATCTTGAGGTGCAATCATAAAAGGTAGATTCAATTTTTTTAGATCATCTTCAAATAGAGACAAGCAAACAATGCCACTGCTGTGACGAATAATAAAATTCATAGACTCAGCTGTGATAGTTTCAGCAGGCATAATTAAATCGCCTTCATTTTCACGATCAGGATGGTCGGTTAAAATAATCATTTTGCCTTGACGTAGGTCGTGTATAGCTGTTTCTACGCGTTTGATATAAGATTGCATTTGGAAGCTCCGAGTAGTTTTTCAATATATTTACTTAAAATATCGACTTCGAGATTGATTTTGCTGCCTTGACGGTAATGTTTCACAATCGTGTTTTCTTGGGTATGTGGAATAAATGTCACTCTCAACCAGTCATCTGCAGCGTCTATGACGGTAATGCTCATCCCATCAAGGGTGATATACCCTTTAGTGACAATATATTTTCCTAAGGCTTTTGGGATACTGATTTTAACGAGTAGAGCAGTTTTGCCATCGGGTTGTATATCACGAATTTCCCCCATAGCATCGACATGCCCTTGCACATAATGGCCGCCTAATCGGGTAGCGAGTGTGATGGATCTTTCTAAATTGACGAGGCTATTTTCTGTTAATTCGCCTAGATTAGTGAGGCGTAGTGTCTCAGGTACAGCCGTCACGTGAAAGGTATCGTTCTCAAAATAAGTCACTGTGAGGCAAACGCCATTCACTGCGATGCTTTCGCCTATTTCTAAATTATTAAAAATAGGAGGGGCTTGAATAATAAAATCAATAGAATCTATTTTATGGTGGATTTTTTTGATAATGCCAATTGCACTGACAATGCCGCTAAACATAATTAACACACCCTGATAATAGTAAAAGATAAATAACTGCTTCAGGGCATTAATTCTTACGTAAACAGCATTCGTATAAAAATTTCATACGAGAAATAGCATACTGATTTACCTGCCTATCTTCTTTCATCCGGACTTTCACCGTCGGCTTTGGCATTTCACCAAATCTGCAGCTTTTAATAAGTGGTATATTAAAAGCGCTCGCGGGCTCTTTTACTGATCGCTTGAGTAAAAACACCGCCGGTAGGGATTTGCACCCCGCCCTGAAGATAGTTAATCTTTTGGCAAATTAATGAGAATGAGGGCGGTTGTCAAGTCATTTATAAAAAAATGGATTCAGGCATAAACCTCTTTTCTATGCCCAACCTGAATAATGATAATTTCTATTTCTTCATCATTAATACGACAAATAATACGGTAATTCTCTACACGATAACGCCATAAACCAAATTTTTCATGCAGTAAACCTTTGCCAAAAATCCGAGGATTTCTCTGAGGTGCGACACGTTTTTCCATGTAGTTAATAATTTTTTTTTGGATGGAGGAATCTATGCTTTTAAAATCTTTTTCAGTGCGTTCATCCCACTTAATCTTCCAAATCAAGCTTTTTCTCCAATTCTGTCGTACTTAGATACTTTCCTGGTTTTTGCAATCTTTGGAGTGCAAGGTAAGTGTCTTCAATATCTTCCAGGTGAGTGAGGATAGCCTCACGCACATAAAAAGTCTTGGTTCGGCCAGTTTCTTTGGCTAATAAATCTAATCTATTTTCTACCCCTTTGGGTAACCGAATGGCTAGACTCATAGTACACCTCTCCTGTCTATTTGTATTCTCTGTATTGCAAGTATAGCGCACAGAGTGTATTCGTACAATTTATTTTTATCTTGTTAATTATACTGATTATTTTATTTCGGCAATAAAATCCAATACCTGCCTGTTTTTTGCATGTGTCCCGCAGCAAAAATGCTCGAATAGTTTGCATGGATATTTTTTCTTTTGAAATGGCTTTATTAGCGATTGTCAAGTCACTTATACGGAAATGCATTGAGTTAAGGACAATAATAACAGTATTATGAGCGATTATTTTTAAAAATTAACAGGATAAGTAGCAGGAACTACGCCAATGACGTATACTAAAAATAGAACGATCGTTTTTGTGGAAACTAAGAAGTTTACTGTCTTGTTAAAGGAGTATTTACATGACGATGAGTACCGAGAATTACAAGAACACTTGATGAAAAACCCTGAGGTGGGCAAAATTATTCGAGATAGCGGAGGTGTTCGGAAGATGCGCTGGTCACGAAAAGGCATGGGCAAATCAGGGGGTATACGAATTATTTATTTTTGGGCTAAAGCACGAGATGAGATTTACATGTTAACAATATATAGCAAATCAGAAAGAGAAACGATTGATAAGAAAACATTAGCTCAGATTGCTGGACAATTGGAGGGAATTAAATGAAAAGAGAACGCAATATTGGCCAAGAAATCCTGGCAGGCATACAGGAAATAAAAAAATGGCAGCAAGGCAAAAAAAAATTGAAAGTGACACGTATGTCCTTACCTGGCGCAAGTGACGTGGTTAAAATTCGTGAAAAATTTAAACTTGATCAGGAAGATTTTGCTGATCTCATTGGGGTAAGTGTTAAAACTATACAAAACTGGGAGCAAAAACATCGGGAACCTCAAGGTGCTGCAAGAAGTTTATTGCGCATTGCTGATAAAGCCCCCGCTGCGGTTTTAAAAGCTCTCCCAAGAAATATATCAAGTGTTCATAAGCAACCTTTTGCAAAAGCAAATGCAAAGTCTTGTCCTTCAAAATAGCTTTTTCAGGCATAAAATTTTTTAAATCTTTTTCAATATGTTTATCCCACTTAATCTTCCAAATTAAGCTTCTTCTCCCGTTCTATTGTACTTAGATATTTCTGTTTTATTTCGGCAATAAAATCCAATACCTGCCTGCTTTTTGCATGTGTCCCGCAGCAAAAGCGGCGTCTGCACCCGCGCCCCAATAAATATCACCGCGTACGATGCCTTTAATTGCGCCGCCTGTGTCTTGAGCGATGAGCAAATGGCGGAAGATTTTTTCTTTTAATTTTTTATCTGGTACACGTGTATCTAGCCAGAGTGGGACACCGAAAGGGATGTAACGTGTATCGACTGCCAGGGAGTGTTGGGGGGTTAAGGGAACGTGTTCTGTACCTAGTGGGTTTTTGTCGGGTAAAATAGTAAAAAAGACGTAGGATTTATTTTGATTGAGTAGATTAATGATTTGTTGAGGATGGTGTGATAACCACGCTCGAATGGTTTGCATTGAAATTTTTTCTTTTGGAATGGCTTTATTAGCAATGAGCAAGCTGCCAATGGCTGTGTAAGGTTGGCCATTTGTACCTGCAAACCCGAGTAATAATGTTTGATGATTCGGGAGTTGCACAATGGCTGAACCTTGTATTTGGGCGAAGAAAACATCAACGATATTATCAATCCATACGATAACATCCGCATGGTCATCTAAAGCCCCTTGTTGAATGGCTGCGTGATCGGGGTAGGGTAGTAGGGTATGATTTTTTAACTGGCCTATAATACTCTTTCCCTTAAATTCAGGGCTAAATCGCGTTAAATCTATTTTGACTAAATCATGAGGTAAGCTATAGAGAGGAACAGAGTATTGATTAGTTTTTTTTAAATTTCCATGTAATAAAGGTAGATAATAACCTGTGAATAATCCTTTGGGATTAAAATTATTTTTGACAGCGTAAGGTTGAAACGATGTTTCAAAAAATTGTCGAGCTTGATGGGGGGTGGGATGTTGTAGTTTGTTAGCGGCTACGCAGATAGTTTGCCAGGCGGCGTTGGTTTTATGAATGGGTAATGCTGTGCTGAAAGGCAGCGTTGGGTTGTGTTTTAAGATTTCGGTACAAGATTTTTGAAAGGCGAGTAATGCCTGGCTGGAGTTTTCTTTTTTCCAATTCGGTAAATGATCATAAGTTGTTTTGGTGAGTGACACGTGCGAAAATAGCGCGCCTTTGTAATAGTAATAGCAGGCAGGGACTATTATTAAAAATAATAGAATAATAAATAAGCTGGTTTTTTTATAATGATTCACAGAGTTCAATAGTCGATTGTAGTAGGTCATCCTATGGTAACTAAGCTGAGTGTGAATATCAATAAATTAGCGACATTGAGAAATGCGCGCGGAAAGAATAATCCCGATGTTTTAAAAACAACATTGGATATTATTTCTTATGGGGCAGAAGGGATTACTATACACCCACGTCCTGATGAACGGCATATTCGTCGAAAAGATGTGTATGAGATAGCCTCTGCCATTTCAGTCGAGCTGAATATTGAAGGGTATCCCGATAAAAATTTTTTGGATTTAGTGAAAGAAGTAAAGCCTGCGCAGTGTACATTAGTGCCTGACCCTCCGCACGTACTCACATCGAATGCGGGCTGGTCGATTGAAAAAAACAGTGTATTTTTGCAAAAAACAGTGGAAGAATTGCATGAATTTGGTATTCGGACTGTGCTATTCTTAGACCCTTATAATTTTTCTGATAAAGATAGAGAGATATTGCCTACTCTAGGTACGGATCGCGTAGAGCTTTATACGGAAAATTACGCCGCGAATTATGGGACGTCTCGATCTGCTGAAGTCTTAGCTGTTTATAAAAACACAGCGATGATTATTCATCAATTAGGGATAGGTCTCAATGCGGGGCATGATCTTGATTTAGCGAATTTGCGTCCATTTGTTAAAGAAATTCCGATGATTAAAGAGGTTTCTATCGGGCATGCGTTGATTTGTGATAGCTTGCGGTATGGGTTGAAGGAGACGGTGAGGCGGTATTTGGGATGTCTTGCTATCAGTCGAGAGCTAAATAATGAATAAGGATTTTGTATGAATAAAAATAGTCGATTAGTGAAACATCTTTCGCCAAATGGATTATATGAACAGCTACAGCAATTCACTTCAGGCATGGCAGTCACAAAAGGAGCATTTGAGCTAGTTGTGGAAAGATGTACGTTACCTGATCTTGCATGGAATCACATGGATCAGTTACATCGATTGGCTATCCACAATACGTATGAAAAAGGCATTCGTATTGCCACAGGACAAGATTTTGCGATTTCTTTAACGCAATGGAAGAATTGGCCGTTTTTTATTACAGTGACAGATGTGTATATCGCTGAAGGGTTGTTTTATCAGTCGTTCAATCTAGCAGGTATTATTTTTATTCATTCTATTATTTCATTAGAACAAATGGGTGATAGCGTAAAGCTTAAGAATGAATGGTTTATTGCATCGCATAAATTATTTAAGCTCCTTCATTATCCGCTCAATAGAAAACTTTACAAATTAAATGTGCGCTTGCAACAAGAAGATGAGCAGATCCGACAAGGGCGTTTTGAATTAAGAAAACAGGGGTATGGTTTTAAAACAGATTGTCCTGATTATTATAACTCAAATGTATTAGGGGCTCATACGATTTATCCTATATTAGAGAAAAATGCTTATTTTTCTTTGGAGAATATTACAGAAACGCCAATGACATTGGACGCTGGGAATTTAAAATTTATTGTCAAAAAAAATAATAATACTTATTTTATCTGGCCTGCTGCATGCCCGCACGAAGGTGGCCCTCTTATTAAAGGTAAATTTTGTGATGCAAAAGTGACATGTCCTTGGCATGGGCTGCACTTTAAAGCGGCAGAATTATCTCGGCAGGTGACGCATGCCGCTAAACATGGATTTGAATATGAATTAATTGGAGATGATATTTATGTGAGGCAGGGTAGTTGTATTGAGGCAGTTGTAAAAGATAGCCAGTAGTAGGTTTACTAATCCTTGCATTAGGTTATTTTTGCCGTTATTCTCAAAATGTTATATTGGTTTTTTTGAGCGCGATATGTATTTGTAATGGGAGGGTAGGTGTGCGTTTTTTAATTACGGGTGGGGCAGGTTATTTTGGTTCAGTATTAAAAAAGTATTTGTTAAGTGAAGGGCATTCCTGTGTGAGTATTGATATTGTAGCGGATATTGATCAACACCCTTACTTAGAAAGTCATGTTTTAGATATTACTGACCAAAATAAGTTAGCTGTTTTTTTTGAAAGCCAACAAAAGTTTGATGCGATTTATCATTGCGCTGCCCAATTAATTTTTAAAAAAAGTAATCGTTGTTATTTTAACGATACGAATGTGATGGCAACTCATTATCTCGCTGATTTGTGTGTGAAACATGCAGTACAACATTTTATTTTTATTTCCTCTAACTGTGTTTATGGAAAGTTAAATCAATTGTTAGTGACAGAAGATCACCCATTGAATGCTTTTGAAGTATATGGCCAAAGCAAAGTGGCATCTGAGAATATTTTACAAGCCTATGTGGATAAAATGAATGTTATTATTTTTCGGCCGCCAACGATTATTGGAAAAGGCAGATTAGGTATTCTATCATTAGTGTATGATTTTATCCGAGAGAATAGAAAACTGTGGTTAATTGGTAAAGGTGAGAATCGTTATCAATTTATTTTAGGAGAGGATTTAGCGAAGGCTTGTTATCTAGCCACTCAGGTTAATCGTAGTGATGTTTTTAATATTGGTACTGATAACGTGCTAACATTAAATGCAGTTTTTAGTGATTTAATTAAATATGCTAACAGCCGAACTAAAATTATTCATTTTCCTGAAAAATTAGGTGTTATGTGTTTGAAGTTAGCCTATCAATTAAGATTATCACCTGTAGGTCCTTATACTTATAACATGATTGCGAGTAGCTATGTAGGTGATACGGTAAAAATTAAAACTGTACTCAATTGGCAACCGACTAAATCAAATTCGGAAATTTTAATCGATGGCTATCAACATTATATTGATAATTACCAGACCATTCATAATAAAGCTGCTAAATTGCCTGGGCATCGTAGCGCTGGCCGTGTAGGAATTTTGAACCTGGTTAAATGGATTTCTTAACATTGCTATTGCAGGAGAATGGAAGTGAAAAAATTTATATCCTTCGTTGAGTCAGGTACGGAAAGATTATTTCTTTGGGCGTCTGCAGTCATTTGTTTTTTTTCAGGGCTGTATATTGCGCTTAATCGTACTTATTATAGGATACTTGGTATCCATAATTATAATTTAGCTCCAGTCGGCGATAGTGCGCATGATGCTGCGGTTACTACTTATCCTATGTTGTTGGGGAAACAACCCTTTATAACTATTTATACTCCTTTCTCAGATCATCGAATAGTCATCGAACGTTTATGGGCTATGTATGATTATGTATTTACACAAGGTACTCAATCTGGATTACCTCTTAGACTATCGGTGACGTTATGGCTAATAGCACTACTTATTATTGGTTTTATTATTGTGCGTCATCAGTTATTACCTCCTGCAGTGAAACTATTGTTAACAGGCGTTACACTAGCTGTTGTGTTTTCAGAAAATAGTATTATTAATTATAGTGATTCTATATTAATGACATGGCCATATGTCTTGCTTTTTTCTTTATTAGGGTTTATTTCGCTTGATTATTATTGTGCAGCATTTAAAAATAATTTAGCAATACGGCATCTATACCAATTGCTAGTGATTTTTTTTGTTGGACTTACCTTGCTAACGTTTAATGCCTGGATGCTTTTATGGCCAGTTATTTTTATTGGGTTATTAAAAAATCGCTGCTTGAAATTCCCCTCCGCTTTGGTATGGATTATTGCTGCTATAGTAAGCTATCAACTCTATTTTTTTCATGGTTGGGCAACTGACACGGGGCATAATGGATTAAAGCAATTTTTGCATCATCCTATTGATGCTTATTTGTATCTTTCCAGAGTGTTGAGTATTCCGTTGATAGCGTCAGCACAGGAAAGTGGTTCAGTTCCAACGATTATTATTGCTTTTTCCATTCTTTCGTTAGGGTGTTTATGGTTTTTAAAGTTTGTTCAAAGGGAATATAGAAGCGCTGAAAATATTTTATTTACTTATTTTACGTATTTTTTCAGTCTCATTATTACTATTTCAATTGCTCGGTTCTGGATGGTAGATGAAGCATCTTCTATCGGGCTTAGATTTACCACGCCAAGTGGAATAATAATGATTTGTTTAGTTGTGATGTCTTTTATTATCACTTATGACATCACTACTAATAAGCTACTTGCTAATACAGTCTTATCAATGCTGACGATGATTTGGTTGATTGCTTTTTATGTGTATGGGGAACACTGCTGCGTTTATAATTTGAGTTATACTAATCAATGGCATATTTTTATGACGACAGGCGTAACGATCGATGATAAATTTATCAATGCCGCTAAATCTTGGACGAATGAATATGATATCAATCACTGGAATTATTTGTTATCTGTGCAGAAGAGTAATCGCAAAAGTGCATTTTCATTATGGCCATCCCAACATATTAGACAATCGATAGAGCATTTAAAATATAAAGCGATTGATTGTCATGTGGCAATGCCCCACATTGAAATTAATGGCGATTATAGAAAAAAACAAGTGCCAGGCGTGCTTTTAACAGTTAGAATGTCATCGGATCAAACACCAATCACTGCTGAATGGGACTTATTATTTCTTAATGCACAAAATAAAATTGTAGGGTTTGCAATAGCAAGTTCCAGGCCAGAAGATAACCTTATTAACCAGTTGTCCGCCTGGAAAGAAAAGAATTTGTATTGGACAGGTGCTATTAATAGCAATTTACTACAGGGTCATGAACGAGTGACTGTATTTGCAGCAAGTGATAGAAATCAGCAATATTGTCAATTAGGTAATAAATTTCAGCCTTATTATTCTGTAGGTCAAGCATGAAGGAAATAGTATTTTTAATACTAAAAGCCACTTTTGCGGTTGGTCTATTGTTACTATTAATGCGTCATTCTCTTCTGCAAGCAGATTTGATTAATAACTGTCTTCAAAAACCATTGCTGGCATTGTTAGTGATTGGTATTTTTATATTAATGGTGTTATTGAATACATGGCGTTGGTATCGTTTGAATCATGCTCAGAAAATTAATATGTCTTTCAGGCATACGATTATGCCAACTTATATCGGTATTGCTTTTAACAATATATTGCCAGGTAGCGTTGGTGGTGATTTTGTTCGGTTATACGCAGTACTTAAAAAAATTAATTGTTCAAAAAGTAAAGTGATTTTATCTGTTTTTTGCGACCGTTTACTTGGGTTAATGGGCATATTTTGTATGATTGGTTTGATGGCGGTATGCCAGATAAATTTATTTAATAGTCATCATGCGTTACATCATTTATGTTTTGCAGGGCTTGTGCTCTCATCAGGTTGTATTGGGTTTTTGCTGATACCTGCCTCTACCTTGGATAGGATTTTAGCTCGTATGGGTGAGGGTGCCTGGCTAAGCCAACGCAATACTGAAAAATTTTGGGTGAAGACGGTTTTATCTTTACTCGAAGCAGTTCATATTTACTGTCGAAAAAAATTAGTTATTTTAGAGAGTATTATTATTTCAGTGATGATTCAGGCGTTAATGGTTGGTGCTACTATGCTGATTGCTTATATTTTACAATTGCCATCTATAACGATAGTGAGTTATGCAATTGCTTTAGCTATGACGCAGCTTGTTAATCTTATTCCAATTGCCCCAGGAGGGCTTGGGGTAGGTGAAATAGCTTTTGCAAATAGCGTGTTACTTTTAAACCCTGGCGTCATTGCCCCTTTTGCAACAGTATTTTTATGTTACCGTCTGTTTGGCATTATTAGTTATTTACCAGCCATTTTCTATTATTTAATTAATTTTAAATTGCTAAGAACCTCTGCAATTACTTAACGAGAAAAATAAAATGAATAGTTCGAGAAAAACAATCACTTTATTGTTACCGACATTGAATGAAATTGATGGGTTAAGTCAAATTTATCCAAAATTGGATAAATCATTATTTGATGACATTGTCATTGTCGATGGCGGCTCAACTGATGGAACGGTAGAATATGCTATTAAACATAATATACGCATATTTACACAGTTACGTAAGGGCTTAGCTGCGGGCGTCATGGATGGTATTTCTACATTGAAGACAGATTGTGTCATTGAATTCAGTATGGATGGTAATTGTTTAGTAGACCAGTTGCCAGAGTTAGTGGCACGATTACGGAACGGTGATGATTTAGTGGTTGTATCTCGCTATTTACCGCCTGCTAAATCATACGATGATAATATCATTACTGCTTTTGGTAATTGGATGTTTACTAAAATGATTCGGTATATGGGCCAATTTCCAATGACAGATGCTCTTACTATTTATCGTGGGTTCAATATTAAAATTGTCGATTATCCTGAGTTTACACGTTGTTTATATGGCCCTGTTTTTGAACCGTTAATTTCTGCTGTTGCAACAGTAAGGAATTTAAAAATCTCTGAGATTCCTGGTGATGAGCCAAAGCGTATTGGAGGTAAGAGCAAAATGTCTGTGCCTTATAATGGTGGGTGTATTTTAAGGATGATTGCCAAGATGTATATTTTTAAATGGTTCAATCATGGGTTTAAAATATAATATATAGCTCTTCAGATTGTTCATTTCAAGCTTACAGATTATTATATATGCAGTCATCTGTTTTTTAGTAATAGGTCACCCCTATAAAAACTTCTTGAAAAATTTTTAATAGGGTATATATT
>JBEPVM010000041.1:0-15795 GCA_041690995.1 Gammaproteobacteria bacterium
TGATTGCGCCTATTGCGATGGAAGAAGGGTTACGTTTTGCGATTCGAGAAGGCGGCAAGACAGTCGGTGCGGGCGTTGTCTCTAAGATTCTTGAATAGAGTGCCTAGAATAAATTAAGAGTATGAGAAGTGTAGGTCAGTAGCTCAATTGGCAGAGCGGCGGTCTCCAAAACCGCAGGTTGGGGGTTCGATTCCCTCCTGGCCTGCCACTGAGTGACAAGTGTATTAAAGTTGGGGCAGCACATTGGTAGCATTAAAAGTAATAGAAGGCCAACGCCAGCAAAAAGAACAATCTAAACTAAAATGGGATTGGATAAAATGGCTAGTAGCAGTTGTTTTATTGGGGGCAGGCATAGTTGCTAATTACTATTTTACTTCTCAGCCTTGGCCTTTGCGTTTACTGGCATGGTTGTTTTTATTAGGTATTGTCACAGCAATTGTGTTGCAGACGTATCAAGGAAAACAAGCGCTCAATTTTGCACGTGAGTCCCGTATTGAATTGCGTAAGGTGGTCTGGCCAACGTATCAGGAAACAGTACAAACAACGCTTTTTGTGGCCGCGATGGTTCTCGTGCTTGCGCTTATTTTATGGGGCATTGATAGTGTATTAATGTGGCTCATCGGCTGGCTTACTGGACAAAGAGGATAGTGATGGTGGATGATCAGGCTCAAGCACAACCCAAAAAGCGCTGGTATGTAGTTCATGCGTACTCGGGATTTGAAAACCCTGTCAAACAGGCAATAGAGAATCGTATTCGTACGGAAGGCGTAGCAGATTTGTTTGGCGATATTTTAGTCCCTACTGAAGAAGTGGTGGAGCTACGCGGTGGACAGAAGCGAAAAAGTGAACGTAAATTTTTTCCAGGCTATGTATTAGTTGAAATGGAAATGAATGATCAAACGTGGCACTTGATTAAGTCTATTCCTAAGGTGCTTGGTTTTATTGGGGGAACAAGTGATAAGCCTGCGCCTATTACAACTAAAGAAGCGGAAGTGATTCTGCAACGCGTCCAGGATAGTAGCGACAAACCTAAACCTAAGGTTTTATTTGAAATGGGTGAAGTGGTAAGAGTGATTGATGGGCCGTTTGCAGATTTTAATGGCGTAGTTGAAGAAGTGAATTATGAAAAGAATCGTTTGCGTGTAGCGGTTCTTATTTTTGGTCGATCAACTCCAGTGGAGTTGCAGTTTGATCAGGTAGAGAAAGGTTAAAGTTTTAATTAATGGGGAGCTTTGTTGATATCAAAGCGTTTGTACCCGCTTGGGAGAAGAGAGATGGCAAAGAAAAAAGTTAAAGCGTTAGTGAAGTTGCAAGTGAAGGGTGGAGCAGCTAATCCAAGCCCACCGGTAGGTCCCGCATTAGGCCAGCAAGGCGTTAACATCATGGAGTTTTGTAAACAATTTAATGCAAAAACACAAACACCAGAATACCAAGGTAAGCCAATACCTGTTGAGATTACTGTGTATGAGGATCGCAGTTTCACTTTTGTTACCAAGACGCCCCCTGCGACTTATCTCATTCAAGAAGCTCTTAAACTTGAGAAAGGTAGCAGTACGCCGAATACAGTTAAGGTGGGTAAAATTACCCGTAAGCAGCTTGAGGCAATTGCCAAGATTAAAATGCCAGACTTAAATGCTGCCGATTTAGCGGCTGCTGTTAGTATGATTGCAGGCAGTGCGCGCAGTATGGGTGTTGATGTAGAAGGAGGGAAGTAAGCGATGGCTACATTATCTAAGCGTACGCGCTCTATCAGAGAAAAATTAGTCCCTGGAAAGTTATATTCACCGCAAGAAGCATTTACTTTGTTACAAAGTATGACACCTGCCAAGTTTATAGAGAGTATTGAGGTGGCTGCTAATTTGGGAGTGAATGCGCGTAACTCCAATGAAACGATACGTGGTTCTATTGTACTTCCTAAAGGAACAGGTCGTACTATTCGTGTTGCTGTATTTACGTCATCTACCAATGCGGACATTGCTAAAAAGGCAGGTGCTGATTTAGTAGGTCTCGAAGATTTAGCTGAAAAAGTGAAAGCGGGTGAAATTGATTTTGATGTTTTGATTGCAACGCCTGATGCAATGCGTATTGTGGGTCAATTAGGACAGATATTAGGCCCGCGTGGTTTGATGCCTAATCCGAAAGACGGTACTGTGACGCCTGATGTGGCAACGGCTGTGAAAAATGTAAAAGCAGGGCAAGCCCGTTATCGTACAGACAAAGCAGGTATTGTGCATTGCATGATTGGGAAAATTAATTTCTCTGTGGCGGATTTGACACAAAATTTAGAAGCGCTTTTAGCGGCGTTAAAAAAAGCGAAACCTAATTCAGCCAAAGGTATTTATTTTAAGAAAGTGACAGTGTCGAGTACCCTGGGCGTTGGATTACAAATAGATATGTCGAGTGTCGGTGGTTTATAAAATTCGACAGGTGAAAGACTTTGTGTAGGTGGTTGGCCACAAGCCAACCCCTGTCAGAGACCGTAGGTGCAAATGCTTAATGAATGTTTGCCTACGCAGATGAGGTGATATTGATGAAGGAGAGAGTAGCGTGCCCTTAAATTTAGACGGTAAAAAAAGTATAGTCGCTGAGGCGGCGGAAGTTGCAAATAAAGCTATATCTGTGGTTGCTGCGAACTATTCTGGTTTAACAGTGGCAGAGATTACGAACTTACGTCAATCAGCGCGTAATACAGGTGTGCATATGCGTGTCATACGTAATACGTTGGCTCGTCGTGCATTTGAGGGAACGAAATTTGCTTGCATGGATCCCATCCTCGTGGGGCCATTGGTCTTGGCATTTTCGATGGAAGACCCAGGGGCGGCTGCGCGCTTGTTTAGGGATTTTGCTAAAAAGTTTGAAAAACTTGAAGTAAAAGCGTTATCAATTGAGGGTGCGTTATTACCCGCAAAAGATTTGGATCGGTTAGCTAACTTGCCAACACGTGATGAAGGGATTGCGTTGTTGATGTCTGTGATGCAAGCGCCGATCACTCAGCTTGTGCGTACATTAGTTGAACCTCACAGTAAATTGGTACGTACTTTCGCTGCATTGCGTGATCAAAAACAGCAAGCAGCTTAAGTGAGTAATTTATTAAATTTAATTTTTAAGTGGAGCGATGAAGATCATGGCCGTAAGTAAAGAAGATGTGTTAAATGCAGTGGCAGCAATGAGCGTAATGGACGTTGTTGATTTAATTAAAATGATGGAAGAAAAGTTTGGCGTATCTGCGGCAGCAGCAGTTGCTGTAGCAGCACCTGCGGCAGCGGGTGGTGAAGCGGCAGCTGAGGAAAAAACGGAATTTAATGTTCATATGATGAAAGCAGGTGACAATAAAATTAATGCGATTAAAGCGATTCGCACCATTACAGGTCTTGGTTTAAAAGAAGCTAAAGATTTGGTTGAAGCGGCGCCTACTGTTGTGAAAGAGGGTGTTAACAAGGCTCAAGCAGCGGAAATTAAGAAGCAACTGGAAGATGCGGGTGCGACAGTTGAAGTTAAGTAATTTTTTTTTAACGACAAAGTTGCATTTTTTTGGCTGATGAAGTTGTGATAGCCAGCGGCTTCATGTCGCTGGTTTTTCTCTTTTTTCTGTCTCCAATATGTGTATGATCATGCAGGGGTGTTTTAACTATGGGTTCAACATACTCGTTTACTGCGAAAAAACGACTTCGCAAAGGTTGTGGGAAGCATCAAAGTACAATCGAAACGCCGCCATTATTGGCGCTTCAACGAGAGTCTTATGGTAAGTTTTTACCAGTCGATGCCACGCTTGCACAGCGTTGTCAGAGTGGCTTACACGCGGCCTTTAAGTCTGTTTTTCCTATAGTCAGTTTTTCAGGGTATTCTATATTAGAGTATGAAGATTATTCTTTAGGCGAACCTATTTTTGATGTGAAAGAATCCAGAGAGCGTGGGGTGACTTACGGCTCTTCATTGCGCGCTAAAGTACGCCTTGTGCATTATGATAAAGAAGCGTCTGGCGAAACAAAAATTGTTAAAGATATTAAAGAACAAGAAGTATATATGGGCGAAATGCCCCTGATGACTGAACATGGCACTTTTGTCATTAATGGAACTGAGCGTGTTATCGTTTCTCAATTGCATCGTTCTCCAGGTGTTTTCTTTGAGCATGATCGAGGTAAGACACATTCTTCAGGAAAACTATTATTTTCTGCACGTGTTATTCCTTATCGTGGTTCCTGGCTGGATTTTGAGTTTGATCCGAAAGATTGTGTTTTTGTGAGAATTGATCGTCGCCGTAAATTACCCGCAACTATTTTGTTGCGCGCGTTGGGTTATTCTGTAGATGATATTTTGGCTTTGTTTTTTGAAAATAGTACTTATCATATTCACGGCGAAGAATTTAGCCTGGATTTAATTCCAGAACATTTGCGCGGTGAAATTTCGCCTTTTGAAGTGAAAAAAGCAGGAAAAGTATTGATTGAAAAAGGTCGTCGCATTACCGCGCGTCATATTCAATTATTAGAAAAAACGGATATCAAAAAATTAGAAGTGTCCGCAGAATATTTATTAGGAAAAATAATAGCAAAAACAATTATTAACTCACAAACAGGTGAAATCATAGCAAATGCGAATGATGTAATTACTGCGGATACCATCAGATCGCTTATCTCAGCTAAGATCAAAAAATTTGAGACTTTATATGTCAATGATATTAATCATGGCGCTTATATATCAGATACATTGCACATTGATTCAACGACCAATGCATTAGAAGCATTAGTTGAAATTTATCGAATGATGCGTCCAGGTGAGCCGCCTACCAAAGAATCGGCAGAAGCGTTATTTAAAAATCTCTTTTTCACGCCAGAGCGGTATGATTTGTCTGATGTAGGTCGTATGAAGTTTAATCGTCGCGTAGGTCGTAAAGAAATTACAGGCTCGGGCGTATTAAGCAAAGATGATATTATTGCTGTGATGAAAACGCTTATTAGCATTCGCAATGGTGAAGGCACTATTGATGATATTGATCATCTTGGAAATCGTCGAGTTCGTAGTGTGGGCGAAATGACAGAAAACCAATTTCGTGTTGGTTTAGTGCGTGTCGAACGCGCGGTGAAAGAGCGTTTAAGCCTTTCTGAATCAGAAAATTTAATGCCGCAAGATTTGATTAATGCGAAACCTGTTTCTGCAGCCATTAAAGAATTTTTTGGTTCGAGCCAGTTGTCACAATTTATGGATCAGAATAATCCACTGGCTGAAATCACCCATAAGCGACGTGTCTCTGCCTTAGGCCCAGGTGGTTTAACGAGAGAGCGTGCGAGTTTTGAAGTCCGTGACGTGCATCCCACGCATTATGGTCGGTTGTGCCCCATTGAAACACCTGAAGGTCCTAATATTGGATTAATTAACTCGCTTGCTGTGTATGCACGTACTAATGAATATGGCTTTTTAGAAAGTCCTTATCGTAAAGTCATCAATGGCAAAGTAACGGATGAAGTGGTTTATTTGTCTGCTATTGAAGAAGGTGATTATGTGATTGCGCAAGCCAATGCAACACAGGACTCAAAAGGAAAATTAACAGACGCATTTATTTCTGTGCGCAATCGTAATGAATCGATGCTCACTACACCTGATAAAGTTCAATTTATTGATGTGTCCCCCAAACAAATTGTGTCAGTGGCTGCGGCGTTGATTCCATTTTTAGAGCATGACGATGCAAACCGTGCGTTGATGGGATCTAACATGCAACGCCAGGCAGTGCCTACGTTGAGAACCGAAAAGCCATTGGTAGGCACAGGGATCGAGCATATGGTGGCAAAAGATTCAGGCGTTACCGTTGTTGCGAAACGAGGGGGTGTCATTGACTATGTAGATGCTTCACGTATTGTTGTGCGCGTGAATGATAAAGAAGCGGAATCGGGTAAGACAGGCGTTGATATTTATAATCTCACGAAGTATACAAGAACTAATCAAGATACTTGTATCAATCAACGTCCGCTTGTAATACAAGGTGACGTGATTGAGCATGGCGATGTGTTAGCAGATGGTCAATCTACTGATTTGGGTGAATTAGCGCTAGGACAAAATCTTTTAGTCGCATTTATGCCATGGAATGGATACAACTTTGAAGATTCGATTTTAATTTCTGAACGTGTTGTCCAAGAGGATAGATTTACAAGTATCCATATTGAAGAACTGACTTGCATTGGGCGTGATACAAAATTAGGCGTCGAAGAAATTACGGCAGATATTCCAAATGTCAGCGAGAGCGCGTTAGCAAAATTAGATGAATGCGGTATTGTTTATATTGGAGCGGAAGTTCAGTCTGGCGATATATTAGTCGGTAAGGTCACTCCAAAAGGTGAAACACAATTAACACCTGAAGAAAAATTGTTGCGAGCAATTTTTGGTGAAAAAGCCTCTGATGTCAAAGACACTTCATTAAGAGTACCCACGGGCATGGAAGGTATTGTTATTGATGTGCAAGTATTTACGCGCGAAGGCGTTGAAAAAGATACCCGAGTCGTTGAAATTGAGAAAGATGAGTTAGCGCAAGTGAAACAGGATTTAAGTGATGAATTACGTATTCGTGAAAATGATATTTTCCAACGAATTGAAAAATTATTACTGAATCACGTTGCGGAAGGCGGCCCGAATAAGTTAAAGAAAGGTACTAAGATCACAAAAGATTATTTAACGGAAATTACACGAGAAAAATGGTTCGAAATTCGCTTAAAAGACGAGAAATCGAATCAACAGCTTGAAGCGGCAGCCAAACAATTTAAACAAGAGCGAATAGATTTTGAAAAAATGTATGATGCGAAACGTAATAAAATCACCCAAGGGGATGATTTAGCGCCAGGTGTATTAAAAATTGTAAAAGTCTACCTTGCTGTTAAACGACGTGTTCAGCCAGGTGATAAAATGGCGGGACGTCACGGTAACAAGGGGGTTATTTCTACTATTGTTCGCGTGGAAGATATGCCTTATATGGCAGATGGTACGCCGGTCGATATTGTTTTAAATCCATTGGGTGTGCCTTCTCGTATGAACGTTGGACAGGTGTTAGAAACACATTTAGGCTGGGCTGCGAAAGGGCTTGGGCAGAAGATAGGTGATCTATTAAAGAAAAGCCAGTCAGCAAAAAATATTCGTCCATTTTTAAATACTATTTACAATGAAGGTAGTACCCATAAAGAAGACATCGCAAGTTTATCCGATACAGAAGTGCTAAGCTTAGCGCACAATTTGCGTGAAGGTGTGCCTATGGCGACACCTGTGTTCGATGGCGCTACCGAAGATGAAATTAAAAGGATGCTGGTGCTGGCAGGGCTACCCGAAAGTGGCCAGACCACGCTGTATGATGGCCGTACAGGAAAAGCATTTGATCGAGAGATTACGGTTGGCTATATGTACATCATGAAACTAAATCATTTAGTCGATGATAAAATGCATGCGCGTTCCACAGGCTCTTATAGCCTGGTGACGCAACAGCCACTTGGCGGTAAGGCACAGTTTGGTGGGCAGCGATTTGGAGAAATGGAAGTGTGGGCGCTCGAAGCGTATGGCGCTGCTTATACATTACAAGAAATGTTAACAGTGAAATCAGACGATGTGGCTGGCCGTACCAAGATGTACAAAAAGATTGTCGATGGCGATCATGATATGGAATCAAGTATGCCAGAAGCATTTAATGTATTAATTAAAGAAATTAGATCATTAGCGATTAATATGGATCTTGAGTAATTATTGTTATATTCCGCAGCAGAGCTGCGGAAAACGGCAGCGTTATACTATGGGTTGTGATGGGGGAATCGGAATGGGGATGGCGAGAGATTTATTAGGCTTGGTCAAGCAGCAACAAGTGGAACAATTTGATGTGATTCGTGTTTGCCTTGCGTCACCAGATGATATTCGCGCATGGTCTTATGGCGAAGTCAAAAAACCAGAAACCATTAATTATCGAACATTTAAACCTGAGCGAGACGGGTTGTTCTGCGCTAAAATCTTTGGTCCTATCAAAGATTACGAATGCTTGTGTGGCAAATACAGAAGATTAAAGCACCGTGGCGTTATTTGTGAAAAGTGCGGTGTTGAAGTCACTCGTTCACAAGTACGGCGTGATCGTATGGGTCATATCGAGTTAGCAAGTCCGATTGCTCATATTTGGTTTTTGCGTTCGTTGCCGTCACGGATTGGTTTGTTGCTTGATATGACGCTGCGTGATATTGAACGCGTACTTTATTTTGAAGCATTCGTGGTCGTTGACCCTGGCCTGACACAATTAGAGCGTGGCCAATTACTTTCAGAAGAAGCGTATTACGATGCGATTGAAGAACACGGCGATGAATTTGACGCTCGCATGGGAGCAGAGGCTATTCAAGAGTTGCTTCGCGCGCTTAATTTAGAAGCTGAAACGGTTAAAATTCGTGAAGACATGCTAACCACTTCTTCGGAAGCCAGACTGAAGAAATTATCTAAGCGTTTAAAATTGGTCGAAGCCTTTTTGTCATCTGGCAATAAACCCGAGTGGATGGTTCTTTCAGTATTACCTGTGTTACCGCCTGATTTGCGTCCATTAGTGCCTTTAGATGGCGGACGTTTTGCAACGTCTGATTTGAACGATCTGTATCGCCGCGTGATTAATCGCAATAATCGTTTAAAGCGTTTACTCGATTTAAACGCCCCCGACATTATAGTGCGGAATGAAAAACGCATGTTGCAAGAATCTGTAGATGCACTGCTAGATAATGGTCGTCGCGGACGTGCTATTACCGGTTCCAATAAACGGCCATTGAAGTCACTTGCGGATATGATCAAAGGTAAAACGGGGCGTTTCCGCCAAAATCTTTTAGGTAAGCGCGTTGATTACTCAGGTCGTTCAGTGATTGTAGTAGGGCCTACACTGCGTTTACATCAATGCGGTTTACCGAAAAAAATGGCGCTCGAATTATTTAAGCCGTTTATTTTTAGTCAATTACAATTACAAGGATTAGCATCCACGATTAAAGCCGCCAAAAAAATGGTCGATCGTGAAGATGCGGCTGTTTGGGATATTTTAGAACAAGTGATTCGTGAACATCCCGTGCTCCTCAATCGAGCGCCTACCTTGCATCGTCTAGGTATTCAAGCGTTTGAGCCAATCTTGATTGAAGGCAAAGCGATTCAATTACATCCTTTAGTCTGTACGGCCTATAACGCTGACTTTGACGGCGACCAAATGGCAGTTCACGTGCCCTTGTCACTCGAAGCGCAGCTTGAAGCGCGTTCATTAATGATGTCGACCAATAATATTTTGTCGCCAGCAAACGGCGAGCCTATTATTGTTCCTTCGCAAGATGTGGTATTGGGATTATACTATTTGACACGTTCACGTGTGAACGCGCTCGGTGAAGGAATGATCTTTACGGATATTAACGAAATTCATCGTGCTTACGAAAATGAAGTAATTGAATTACAAGCTAAAATTCGCGTTAGAATAGTCGAGTTTTTACCCGATATTCAGTCAGGCGGATTCGTAGAAAAACGACATTTAGTAGAGACAACGGTTGGGCGTGCATTCCTCTCTGAATTACTGCCCAAAGGCATGTCGTTTAATCTTGTTAATCGCGTGATGAATAAAAAATCCATTTCAAATCTTATTAATATTTGTTATCGCGAAGTCGGTTTGAAAGCGACCGTTATTTTCGCCGATCAACTGATGTATATGGGCTTTCATTATGCAACAAAATCAGGTGTATCAATAGGTATCAATGATCTGGTTATCCCCAAAGAAAAAACAGCGATTATTGCTACAGCAAAAGAAGAAGTCGGTAAGATTCAGGATCAGTATTCCTCTGGGTTAGTGACGCAGGGTGAACGGTTTAATAAAGTGATTGATATTTGGTCTCGCACTAACGACCAGGTTGCCAAAGCGATGATGGCTGGGTTGTCGCACGATATGGTTAAAGATGCCAAGGGTCAGGAGGTTAAGCAAGAATCCTTTAATTCGATTTATATCATGGCAGATTCGGGCGCAAGAGGCTCGGCGCAGCAGATTCGTCAATTAGCGGGTATGCGAGGTTTGATGGCTAAGCCAGATGGCTCGATTATTGAGATACCTATTACTGCTAACTTCCGTGAAGGGTTAAGCGTTATTCAATATTTTGATTCAACACACGGTGCACGCAAAGGTTTAGCAGATACCGCGTTAAAAACAGCCAACTCAGGTTATTTAACGCGTCGTTTAGTGGATGTCGCGCAAGACCTCGTCATTACTGAAGAAGATTGTGGTACCTCGCAAGGTATTACAATGATACCTCTGATTGAAGGTGGCGATGTTGTTGAGCCATTACACGAAAGAGTGTTGGGTCGAGTCACAGTACAAGATGTCTATGATCCTGCAAGCGATAAAATGCTGATTCCTGCCGGCACGCTTTTAGATGAAAAATATGTCAGTAATTTAGAAGAATTATCAGTTGATCAAGTGTTTGTGCGTTCCCCCATTACTTGTGAAGCGCGCTTTGGTATTTGCTCTGCCTGTTATGGGCGTGATTTAGCGCGTGGGCATCGAGTGAATATCGGAGAAGCGGTTGGCGTTATTGCCGCCCAATCTATTGGTGAACCTGGCACACAGCTCACCATGAGAACATTCCATATCGGTGGTGCGGCATCTCGTGCGACAGCTGCAAATAACGTGCAAAATAAATTAGCTGGAAAAGTTAAACTTCATAATATAAAGATTATACAACATCATAGCGGTACTTTTGTTGCTGTGTCACGTTCAGGCGAATTAGCAGTCATCGATGAGCATGGGCGTGAACGTGAACGTTATAAAATTCCTTATGGTGCTGAGTTGACAGTATCGGATGGTTCCAAAATAGAATCAGGACAAATCGTTGCTAACTGGGACCCGCACAGCCATCCAGTGATTACAGAAGTGGCGGGTTACATCAAATTTGCTGACTTGGTAGAGAGCGTTACCATGAATAGGCAAATAGATGAAATGACTGGACTCAGCAGCATCGTTGTCATTGATCCAAAACAACGAGGTGTGACAGGTAAAGAACTTAAGCCAATGATTAAGCTGCTTGATGAAAAAGGCAAAGACGTTTATTTGGCTGGCACCAGTATTCCCGCACAATATTTTTTACCGCCAGATGCCGTGATTAATTTTGACGATGGCGCACGAGTAAAAGTCGGTGATGTGATCGCTCGTATTCCACAAGAAACTTCAAAAACCCGTGATATTACGGGCGGTCTACCACGTGTGGCTGATTTGTTTGAAGGTCGTCGTCCTAAAGATCCCGCTATCTTAGCCGAAATGTCAGGCATAGTGAGTTTTGGTAAAGAAACAAAAGGGAAACGCCGCTTGATTATTACATCATTAGAGGGCGAAGTGCATGAAGAACTCATTCCAAAATGGCGTCATGTGAGTGTGTTTGAAGGCGAGCATGTTGAGAAAGGCGAAATCATTGCAGAAGGTTCTTTGAATCCACATGATATTTTACGGCTATTAGGTACGAATGCATTAACGAATTTTATTGTCAATGAAGTGCAAGATGTCTATCGTTTACAAGGCGTAAAAATTAATGATAAACACATTGAAGTTATTATTCGTCAAATGCTGCGTAAAATCGTTATTATGCATCCAGGTGATACAAATTTCTTGAAAGGTGAGCAAGTTGAATATAGCCAGCTATGCATCCAAAACGAACTGGCTGTTAAAAACAATAAGCTACCAGCGCGTTTTGATAGAGTCCTGTTAGGCATTACAAAAGCATCTCTTGCGACAGAATCATTTATTTCAGCAGCCTCTTTCCAAGAAACAACCCGTGTGATGACGGAAGCGGCAGTGTATGGAAAAATAGATGAATTGAGAGGTTTGAAAGAGAATGTTATTGTGGGGCGTTTAGTGCCTGCCGGAACTGGATTAACGTATCATGCCGAGCGCCGTCTTAAGAAAGAGCGTTTTGAACGCGTTAAAGAATAAATAATAGGATAAAACTCACAGCGAATGGATTATTGGCGATTGATCAACAACGCAGTTAAATGAATGTTCTCAAAAATTCATTCGCAAAGAGTCATAACTAAGCTTGACATCAAGCCTATTCCTTCATTAGAATCGCGCCTCCCTCTAAGAAAGTTAGAGGAAAGGATTTAATAACCCTATCATTATTAGGCTGGAGAGTTTTAGGAATGCCAACGATAAATCAGCTTGTGCGTAAACCACGAGCGCCACATACCGTGAAATCGACAGTTCCTGCGTTGCGTGGATCGCCACAAAAACGAGGGGTGTGTACACGTGTATCGACAACAACCCCTAAAAAGCCGAACTCTGCTTTACGTAAGGTAGCGCGTGTTCGTTTGACCAATGGGTATGAAGTAACAGCTTATATTGGTGGTGAAGGCCATAATCTTCAAGAGCATTCAGTCGTCCTCATTCGTGGCGGCCGCGTTAAAGATTTACCTGGTGTACGTTACCATGTTGTGCGCGGAAGTTTAGATACAGTCGGTGTAGCGGCTCGTCGTCGAGGCCGTTCGAAATACGGTGCTAAAAAACCTAAAGAATAGTTGAATTGAAATAGGAAGTAAAAGCAATGCCAAGAAGAAAAGCTGCGACTAAAAGAGAAATCTTACCCGATCCACTTTATGGAAGTGAGCGATTAGCTAAATTTATTAATGTCATTATGCGCAAAGGAAAAAAATCCATTGCTGAAGCGATTGTGTATGACGCGATGACAGAAGCTGTTAAACGCCTTAAAAAAGATAAGCATACAGGCAAAAAAACAGATGATGACGCGGAAGGTGCCTCAGGTGGTCACTCAAAAACAAAGCCTGCTGCTAATCAAGCAAATTTAGAAGCATTAGAAAAAGCGCTCCATAATATTCGTCCTACCGTTGAAGTGAAATCACGTCGCGTAGGTGGAGCAACCTATCAAGTGCCGATTGAAGTCGATTCTGAACGTGGTTTGGCATTGGCAATGCGTATGTTAGCAAAATCGGCTAATGGACGTAGTGAGAAAACCATGGTATTGCGTTTAGCAGCAGAAATATTAGATGCACACGAGGGCCGTGGTGCTGCTGTGAAATTACGTGATGATATGCATAGAACGGCAAAAGCGAATCAAGCGTTTGCAAATTATCGTTTTTAGAGAATTTTTAGAGAAGAGGTATAGATTGTGGCACGAGCAACACCCATAGAACATTACAGAAATATAGGCATCATGGCTCATATTGATGCGGGTAAAACAACGACAACAGAGCGTGTGCTGTATTATACAGGTGTTTCTCACAAGATTGGTGAAGTCCATGAAGGCGCAGCCGTGATGGATTGGATGGAGCAAGAACAAGAACGTGGTATTACTATTACTTCCGCAGCCACAACGTGTTTTTGGTATGGGATGGATAAACAATTTCCGCAGCACCGTATTAATATTATTGATACCCCGGGCCACGTTGATTTTACGATTGAAGTTGAACGTTCATTACGTGTGCTCGATGGTGCATGCGCTGTGTTGTGTGCTGTGGGTGGTGTTGAACCTCAAACAGAGACGGTGTGGCGTCAAGCAAATCGATATGCCGTACCACGCGTTGGGTTTGTGAATAAAATGGATCGTGCTGGCGCTAATTTTTTGCGTGTCGTAGAACAAGTACGTACCAGACTTTCCGCAAATGCAATTCCTATCCAATTACCTATTGGCGCTGAAGAACATTTTGAGGGTGTGGTTGATTTAGTGCGCATGAAAGCGATTTATTGGGATGACACTACATTAGGTCTGACTTATGAAGCCCGTGAAATAAGCCCCTCTATGCTTGAAGAATGTAAAAAATGGCGCGAACAGATGGTAGAAGCCGCTGCTGAGGCTTCTGAAGAGTTGACGCATACATACCTTGAGCAGGGTGATTTAAGTGAGGCCGACATTAAAAAAGGTTTACGCATTCGCACTATTAAAAATGAAATTATTTTAATGCTCTGTGGTTCCGCTTTCAAAAACAAAGGCGTGCAAGCGATGCTCGATGCGGTCGTAGAGTATTTACCCTCACCTACAGATGTACCCGCTATCAAAGGTAATCTTAATGATGCAGCCAATACCGTTGCTGAAAGACATCCGGTTGATAACGAACCCTTTGCAGCCTTAGCATTTAAAATCGCGACAGATCCGTATGTCGGCACGTTAACCTATTTCCGAGTTTATTCAGGCGTATTAAACTCAGGCGATACAGTTTATAACCCCATTAAAGATAAAGAAGAACGCATTGGTCGTATATTACAGATGCATGCAAATACTCGCCAAGAAATTAAAGAAGTACAAGCAGGTGATATTGCAGCAGCAGTCGGTTTAAAGAAAGTCACAACAGGCGATACGTTATGTGCCGTTAATAACGTGATTATTTTAGAAAAAATGGTATTCCCAGAACCCGTCATTGCAGTTGCTGTAGAGCCAAAAACAAAAGCCGATCAAGAAAAAATGGGTATCGCATTAAGCAAGCTAGCTCAAGAAGATCCCTCTTTTCGTGTACACACAGATGAAGAATCAGGCCAAACAATTATTGAAGGAATGGGCGAGTTGCACCTCGAAATTATTGTTGATCGTATGAAACGTGAGTTTGGCGTGGAAGCGAATGTAGGCAAGCCCCAAGTGGCTTACCGTGAAACGATTCGCGGCACAGTAGAACAAGAAGGTAAGTACGTTAAACAATCAGGGGGTCGCGGTCAATACGGCCATGTGTGGATACGTCTTGAACCTCGAGTAGCAGGAGAAGGTTACTTATTTGAAAATGCAATTGTAGGCGGCGCGATTCCCAGAGAATATATTCCAGCCGTTGATAAAGGCATACAAGAACAACTTGCGAATGGTGTCATAGCAGGTTTTCCGGTGGTGGATGTAAAAGTGACACTATTTGATGGTTCGTATCATGATGTTGATTCAAGCGAAATGGCCTTTAAAATCGCAGGTTCTATGGGTTTCAAAGAAGGTGCTAAAAAAGCACGTCCTGTATTGCTTGAGCCTATTATGAAAGTTGAAGTAGTTACCCCTGAAGACTATATGGGTGATGTGATGGGTGATTTAAGTAGACGTAGAGGCATATTGCAAGGGATGGAAGAAGGTCCTTCTGGCAAAATGATCCATGCAAAAGTTCCACTCGGCGAAATGTTTGGCTATGCCACAGATCTTCGTTCTATGTCACAAGGCCGAGCGACTTATGCGATGGAATTTTCAGAATATAATGAAGCACCTGAGAGTATTGCGAAACAAATTATTGATAAAACAACAGCGTAAGCAGGACTTAAAATTATTTATTTAAAGTTTTAAAGTATAAGGGGAAGACTCATGGCAAAAGTAGCATTTCAGCGAACAAAGCCCCACTTAAATGTGGGAACGATCGGACACGTGGATCATGGCAAGACGACATTAACGGCGGCGTTGACGAAGTGCATGTCAGACAAATTTGGAGGCGAAGCCTTAAAGTATGACCAAATTGACAAAGCGCCGGAAGAAAAAGCGCGCGGGATAACGATTGCGACAGCGCATGTGGAATATCAATCTGATAAAAGACATTACGCGCATGTGGATTGTCCTGGGCATGCGGATTATGTGAAGAACATGATTACAGGGGCTGCGCAAATGGACGGTGCGATTTTAGTGTGTTCGGCAGCCGATGGACCTATGCCCCAAACGCGAGAACATATTTTATTAGCGCGACAAGTGGGCGTACCGTATATTGTGGTGTATTTGAACAAAGCGGACATGGTGGATGACAAAGAATTATTAGAACTGGTTGAGATGGAAGTCAGAGATTTATTAACGAGCTATAACTTTCCAGGCGACAAAACGCCGATTATCGTGG
>JBEPVM010000042.1:0-15084 GCA_041690995.1 Gammaproteobacteria bacterium
TTTAAATCATACAGTTATTCTATCTATTATTCCTTAAGGTAGTGCCATTGGGGTCAGGCTCTGACAGATCTCCACAAGTACAAAAATTAACTCCAGTTAAAACAGAGTCACAAAACAGAGTCAGGCTTACACAATTGCACATTTTCACTTGTCGCTGCAGAACCCGCAGCGAATATAGCAACCTACTTTAATTGTTGAGAGCAATTATGCAAGCCTGACCCTCTTCTTTTCCAACATTGACGGATGCACGATCTGTTATTATCGTGACAAAGAAGGATGAATCTGATCAGGCTACGGATTTTAGCAAGAGGTATTATTTATCAATTTTTTGATGTAAATTACATCGATTTCATTTTGACATTTTTAGGAGGAGATATGAAAAAAATACTGAAATTAACTTTTTTAATAACAATGTGTTTGCTAGGTACTTCCATTTTCTCACTTAGGTGTGTGGCTGATTCTGTAACTATATTGTGTCCCACTGTTGAGACAATTAAAAAAATGGCTCCATTAAAAAATTGGACTGAGAAGAATGGTAACCGGTGGTCTGTAGAGAACCCAGACAGTCTAAACCTTGATAAAATTCAATTATTATCAGACCCTCTTAGATGGGATGATGCAAAAGTTCGGTATGAGCATGACTCAAATTGGTTAAACAGCAAGCCTGATAAAGCTTCTATTTATTGTGCAGTAGGTGGGTTCGGTATTACAGGTTTTTTACCCGATGATCGTCCTTATTCCTATTGTATGTTGGATGGTATCATCATAACGAAAGAGGAACAGAATACATTTATTCCATGCTATGGCAGCGCAGATGCTTATCACTGCGTGTTGACTTGTGCACGACCACGAGACTAGTTTTTTAGGCAAGTGTATGGACTAGAAAGACGACCGCAAAATTTTTGGACGTCTATTGATTTAGGGTGTTGTAAATACTGCTTCGTGAATATTTACTACAAAAAACCTCACAATTTGGTATAATATCTTATAAATTGTGAGGTAATCATGTATCATAATCGTTTCATAGAGCAAAAATTAGCTGAAATAGCTAAATTTAATAAAATTGTGCTCCTGGTAGGAGCGCGTCAAGTAGGGAAAAGTACGCTATTACAGCATCTATTTCCGCATGTAAAACGTATCTTATTTGATCCTGTCCAAGATTTTTATAACGTCAAAGATGACCCTGATTTATTTTTAAATAACTTTTCCGCGCCGCTTATACTTGATGAAATTCAATTTGTTACGGAATTACTTCCCGCGTTAAAACGACGTGTTGATCAATCTAATCAAGTCGGACAGTATTATTTAACGGGTTCACAAAATTTAAGTATGATGCAACAAGTCTCTGAAAGCCTTGCAGGACGTGTTGCTATTTTACAGTTGGGTAGTATGACACCTTCTGAAATCATTAACCAAGAAAATAAGCCTTGGTTATTTTCTTATTTGCTTAATGCAGAACAGTGGCTGCGAAGTGAAAATAAGTTGCTGTCTACTCAACAAAGTTTATTTGAAATGATTTGGCGGGGAGGACTGCCTGGTATTCTTGAAATGCCAAATGAGCTTCTACCTAATTATTTTTCTTCGTATGTACAAACTTATCTAGAGCGAGATATCCGTCTTATTGACAACATTAAGGATTTACATCAATTTGATCGTTATATTAGCTTGGCCAGCGCGCTCACGAGTCAAGAAATAAATTATTCGCAATTAGGCCGCGAAATTGGTTTAACGCCGCAAGTTGCCAAACACTGGATGGCGCTTCTCATGTACTCTTATCAGTGGCAGGAAATTTCTCCTTATGGCGGCAATACAATCAAGCGGTTAAGTAAACGATGCAAAGGTTATATGATGGACACAGGTCTTGCTTGTTATTTGCAACGTATTAGCTCTCCAGAAGCACTTGCTCGACACCCTTCACTAGGTGCATTATTTGAAACTTACATAGTTAATAATTTAATACGTATGGCTCAAAGCCTCTATGCTGCTCCACAGTTTTATCATTGGCGTACAAATGGTGGAGCTGAGGTGGATATCATCATGGAACGTGACGGCTACTTTTACCCCGTTGAAATAAAATGTAAATCACTGATCAATAAACATGATGCGCGGGGTATTCACATGTTTTATGAAACATTTCCTCACTTAAAGATTATGCCTGGATTAATTATCTATGCTGGTAATGAACGGTATGCCGTAAGCGATAGAGTATTTGCTGTGCCTTGGCATTCTTTATGACTTTGCAATTGCAGCCTTCTAATTAAAGAAAAGGTACATACGATATTAACCAATTCGGGGTGACTGGATTCGAACCAGCGGCCCCTGCTTCCCGAAAGCAGTGCTCTACCAGGCTGAGCTACACCCCGCTAACAAGTGCGTGTAACAATAAAATCCGCCAGCATCAGCAATGCTTGACGATAAGGCGATTCGGGAATATGAATCAGTGCATCGCGTGCCTGGCTTACATGTTGTTTTGCAGCATTCGCAGTGTACTCGATGGCGCCTGTGGATTCAATAAAAAGTCTCTTCCAAAACTGCTTCTATTTAATAACGGAAAATTTTTATCGCCTGACATATTGGTCTAGCGTTTCTGTAATAAATTTATTAATAGTGAGATGTTTGTGTTCTGCTGCGATGGCTATACGGCGATGCAATTTAGAGCCAAGGCGAATATTTAAACTACCTTTAAATGGTTTTTCAGCCTGTATGTTTTGTTTGGCACACATATCAAGATAATCATCCACTGCTTCTTCAAATGCTTTACGTAAACCTTTAGCATCTGTTGCCTCATAGCTGATAAGTGCACGAATAAATTCAACTTTACCGTGAAGAATTAAATCTTCATCATCCAGATGGACAGAGCCATAGTAACCATTATATTGCATTAAATCTTTCATAATAGTTTCTCCTGTTTAAGCAGGTCGATGATACCTTCTAATTGATAGCGCTTTAATATCCGCTTAGGATGCGGCTTATGTAAAATAACAGGCGGGTAATCTGGATGAATAAAACGGGCTCTTGATCCACCTGTTGTCCCGCCACTGATTTCCTCGCTACACCCCGCTAACAAGTGCGTGTAACAATAAAATCCGCCAGCATCAGCAATGCTTGACGATAAGGCGATTCGGGAATATGAATCAGTGCATCGCGTGCCTGGCTTACATGTTGTTTTGCAGCATTTGCAGTGTACTCGATGGCGCCTGTGGATTCAATAATTTTGAGGATGGTGGGGAGTTCTGTTGTGGAGCCTGTTTCAATAGCCCGACGAAGTAAGTTTGCGTCAGTGGATTTACTTTGAGAGAGTGCGTAGATCAGTGGGAGGGTGGGTTTTCCTTCCGCTAAATCATTCCCCATATTTTTACCCGTTTGCTCTGGGGGTGCGCTGTAATCGAGAGCATCATCAATGAGTTGATAAGCAATACCCAGATGTAAACCATAACGCTGCATTGCTGGTATGTGATCTGCATGATCAGTTGCCAGCGCTGCGCCTGCTTGCGCTGCGACTTCAAATAATTTGGCTGTTTTTCGAGTAATCACTTCAAAATAAGAGGTTTCAGAAGTATCAGGATCATGACAATTGATAAGCTGTAAAACTTCACCTTCGGCAATTAAATGAGTGGCATTGGAAAAAATAGTTAAAATAACAGGATTGTTTAATTGAATAATGAGCTGGAAAGCGCGTGAATAAAGAAAATCTCCGACTAATACACTGGCTTCATTGCCCCACAATGCGTTTGCAGTCTGGCGACCTCGGCGTAATGTAGCATTATCAACGACATCATCATGTAATAAAGTCGCTGTATGAATAAGTTCTATCGCAGAGGCGAGCTTAATTTGTTGCTCTCCTTGATAGTGCATGGCATGCGCCGCAAGCACCACTAATAAGGGCCGTATACGCTTGCCACCGCACGTTAAAATATATTCGACTAACTGGTTAATCAGAGGAATTTCAGATTTTAATTCGCTGGAAATAAACTGATCTATATGAGCGAGATCAGTTTGCACGAGGGAACGTATAGATTCCAAAGACATGTGGGTCAGTTCTCTCTATCAATGATTTGGCAAGTAGCCGAATCGTAGTAGGGAGCCTGACCCACTGTCAAGTTTTTACAGAAATAAATCCTTTTCTTGTAACATCAGTGGTGTACGGCTTATAGCCATTTTTATAACTCCTCGACTGTACGGATAAATTCTTAAATTTGTTTTTAAATATTACAAATATTAACATATTGTATTATTATTAACTAAAAATTTTTATTATGTGTCGTACCAAAATAGAAATGTCTTTCCTGACGGGAGAGCCGCGTAAAAATAACCCATTAATCTGTTAAGTTTTAAGAGTGAGCCGTAGTGCCGCACAGAGGGTTACATCCCCATCCTGCCTGGCGTACTCTCTTTGGTTTTTCTATGACTGGTTTCTTGGCTTTTGGTAGCCGCGAAGAAGATTTTTGGAAAAATTTGCTGTGGCGTTTTGTAGGGGCAGGTAGAGGGTAGGGTATGGGTTCTTCGGATTTTTCTTCTGCTACAATGTCTGCTTTTGCTGCTTCTTTTATTGCTTTACTATGAGGTCTAGTGCTGTTTTGTGAAATAAAAACAGAATAATATCCTTTATTCTCAAAGCTTGATTTTCCTAACTTATTACGCTTATCTAGCGGAGCGATATATATTTCACTTGGGCCTTTCCCATCATGTCCGTGAATATAGTTAAAGCCATAACCGTGCTCGGGATGGACTGCAGGGCGGTCATGCTGGATTGCTTCATAATCACGGTTCCAGATTGTGAATCTGAAAGGATCGATTTTTGGATCAATGCATTGCTTCCCATTTATTAATATAAAACTCTCTTCTTCTATGAATAAGTTAGTGATTTTATTGTTTGCAACGAAAAAGTTAATTTGATCAATAGTGGAAGCCAATGCGGCGGGGGTTCTATCATCATAGGCAATGCCAAGTTTAGTCGCCATATCAAGAATAGTAGATAATCCAATGGGAGCGTGACTATAAATACTAATGCAGGATTCATCATCGTTAAGACCGTAGCTCACTGCTTTTAAGCAAGGGATGTAAAAAGTTTTTACGATATCATTCACTGTTTCTCTTGAAACAAGACCTCTATCAATAAATATCTGTAAATTATACATCGATGTAGATTGCTCTTTAAGTATTCCCGATTGATTGAATGGTTGTCCAGATTCATAATTTTTTATAAATTCATAATCATGGTTTGAAAGCAATATTTCTACCTGTATCCCTTTTCGCTGGAGGGTTTCTAAGATTATTAAGGTGAAATAATCATTTTGGCCTCTGTCAGCGAGGAGATCGCCAATCAGCCTAACCATACCCGCATCAGGATTGACTGTTGCCGTTGAGATAATAAAGTTAAACAGTTCTAACTCTCCGCTCGTTACATCGGCAGGATCTTTATAATAAATATTTACTATTGCCTCATAGGTTTCGTGTGGTAGTTTTAGGTCGAGAATATTATGACGAATGGGCAAATGCAGTAATTTAAGGGCGTTGCCGTGAAGGTCGCCGATCGTGAGCTGGTTTTCTGGGCTGATAGGAGGAGATTCACATTTTTCCTCAGGGTAAACATTTAAATTAACTTTTTCTGAAATCATGGTGCCTGTCATGTTTATTGCTCCTCGTTATTGATCTGCTTTTAATTTTGTTTTTATATTTTACAAATAATAACATACTGTATTATTATTAACTAATTCATTCTATAATATTGGTCAGATAGATTAAATTTGTTCTAAAAATATACATAATCTGCCACTTCCCCCTGATTTGAGAGTGATATCTCCGAATTAAGGTGAGGTACTTTTAAAGAGGGCTATTGGTTCTTGCGTTTTCTTCGGGGAGTACCTATAATGCATCCCTTTTCGGGTGTAGGGTTTGGAGTACAAAGATATGCATGCAGTGATTCAGAGCGGAGCAAGACAGTACCGCGTGGTAGAAGGACAAACACTCAAGCTGGAAAAGCTCGAGGTTGAAGTGGGTTCTACCCTTGATTTTGATAAGGTTTTAATGCTAACAAACGGCGATGCCATCCAGATTGGAAAGCCTCATATTGATGGGTGTAAAGTGGTTGCCTCAGTGATTGGACAAGGGCGGCATAAAAAAATTCATATTATGAAATTTAGACGCCGTAAACATCACCAAAAACAAATGGGACATAGGCAATATTTCACAGAAGTGAAAATTGAAAAAATTCACGCTTAAGAGGATTTACAACCATGGCACACAAAAAAGCGGGCGGTAGTACCGATAATAATCGTGACTCAAACCCGAAATATTTAGGAATTAAACGATACGGCGGACAAATAGTGAATGCAGGAGAGATTCTCGTGCGGCAACGTGGGACGCCTTTCCATCCAGGACGTCATGTGGGTATAGGTCGAGACCATACGTTATATGCATTGAAAGCGGGTAAAGTGGTCTTTGGAAGAAAGGGCTCGCTACATAAGCGGTGTGTGAATATCGAACCTATTACAGAAGGAACAGCATCTGCTGCATAAATAATAGTTACTATTATTTAGATAGTATGGAAAGCTCCGCATTCAGGAGCTTTTTTTTGTTGTATGTTGAATACAGTGGGTACATAACATAGAACTATTAATACCAGAGCCTGTCGCCCCGCAAAAAACGCGCCGCGCTTGTCACAAAAACACAGACGTGGATTCGCGTTTTTGTGCGGGGTCTGGTGGGATTTGAACAGTATAACAATGCAACTATAAAAAAATGGAAAAGGCGGCATAAGATCAATATCATCAAGAGTATAAATTCTCAATAGAAAGATATATACGTTGGGTTAATATAAGGTTATTTTTTTGTTCTACTTGAGTACCCACCAGACCCCGCACAAAAACGCGAATCCACGTCTGTGTTTTTGTGACAAGCGCGGCGCGTTTTTTGCGGGGCGACAGGCTTTGCTATTTGTAAGTGACAATGTGAGGATGCATGATGCAAGAAAAAGCAAGTAGAGAATTGATTGCTGTTTAATAAAATTTAAAAACGGAGTTGGCTGTGTATCTACTGTATCCAACATAAAAATGTTTTTTTTTGCATTATAAAAAGTATTTATGAAATTTATTGATGAAGCAAGAATTCGGGTAGAAGCCGGTGATGGTGGTAATGGCTGCTGTAGTTTCCTGCGTCTTAAATTTATGCCAGAAGGCGGCCCGGATGGGGGCGATGGTGGGGAGGGTGGCAGCGTATTTATGCAAGCAGATCAAGGCATTAATACGTTAATTGATTATCGCTATGCACGGTTACATAAAGCACCGAATGGACATAAAGGAAGAGGGTGTAATTGTTCAGGTAAAGCGGGTGAAGATATTATTTTAAGAGTTCCTGTGGGTACTATGATTTATGAGTATGATACAGAGGAATTAATTGCTGATTTAGCAGAGCATGAACAAAAAGTCTGTGTTGCAAAAGGAGGGGCGCATGGTATTGGGAATGCGCGTTTTAAAAGTAGTATTAATCGTTCCCCTACACGTACGATCCCAGGGTCGCCCGGCGAAAAACGTAATTTACGTTTAGAATTAAAAATATTAGCAGATGTGGGATTGCTGGGTATGCCTAATGCGGGTAAATCTACGCTGATTCGATCGGTCTCTGCGGCGCGACCTAAAGTGGCGGATTATCCTTTTACAACACTTTATCCTAATTTAGGCGTGGTACGAGTTTCACAAAATCGCAGTTTTGTGATGGCAGATATTCCTGGGTTGATTGAAGGCGCTGCTGAAGGAGCGGGTTTAGGCATGCGCTTTTTAAAGCATGTTTCTCGTACTTTATTATTATTGCATGTTGTTGATATTGCACCGCCTGATGAGAGTGACCCTGTACACAATAGCCAGGCTATTATCCATGAGTTAGAAAAATTTAGTCCAGAATTATTAGCTAAAGAACGTTGGCTGGTATTAAATAAAATAGATTTATTGATGGCCGAGGAAGCAGACCAACGTTGCGAAGATATTGTGGCACGTTTAGCCTGGACGGGCAGAGTCTTTAAAATTTCAGGATTGAGTCATCAAGGAACGGAAGAGTTGGCGCAAGCGGCAATGGTCTATCTTGAAACGAGCATTCATACTGAGCAGTAGATATAGGTAAGGTATATGCAATCACTCTCTTCTATTGATTTACAGTTAATTGATTTAGCACTGGCCGAAGATTTAGGTTTGCCGTATAGTGATATCACAACAAATTGTTTATTTCCAGAAATAAAAAATCAAATAAAAAATAGCGCTTCCGCAAATATTATATCCAAACATGAAAAACCTATTGTTTTATCAGGATTATCGGTTGTAAGTGCCGTATTAAAAAAATTAGATCATGATCTAAAGACTCATTGTGAAATACAGTCAGACTATCAGGATGGAGACATTATTCAACCAGGCGCAGTGGTTTTAACGATCAGGGGATCTGCGCGTACTTTATTGATGGCGGAGCGAACACTACTTAATTTTTTACAACGTCTCTCAGCAATTGCAACATTTACGGCACAATTTGTGGATGCCGTAAAACAAACAAAAGCAAAAATTTTAGATACTCGAAAAACAGTACCAGGGTGGCGGCATTTAGAAAAATATGCTGTTCAGTGTGGTGGGGGAATGAATCATCGCTTAGGGTTATATGATGCTGTGATGATGAAAGATACGCATATTGATTTATTGGGCGGGATGCGTGTTGCATTGGCAGCATTGCCTGATGAAATAATACAGAAATTTCCTGTGATTGTTGAAGTGCGAACACAGGATGAATTAGCGATTATATTAGAACAGGGATTACATAAAGTCACACGTGTTTTATTGGATAATATGTCACCTGAGTTGATGTCCGAATGTGTAGAGATGTGTGGGGGGGAAATAGCAACAGAGGCATCGGGTAATATCATGCTTGAGAATGTGGCTCTCGTTGCAGCGTCTGGTGTTGATTTTATATCCGTTGGAAAAATAACGCATTCAGCAGGTAATGTGGATTTATCTATGAAGAGTTCGTTTTCATGCAAAATATAATTTCTCAACAGAGTATTTCTCAGCGCGGGCAGCGCTATGAGTATGATGCTATTGTGATAGGCAGTGGTGTTGCGGGGTTATCTTATATACTGGAATTATTAAAACGAAGACCTCTTATTAAAATTGCTCTCATCACAAAAAATAAATTAAATGAATCGAATAGTTATTATGCGCAAGGCGGTATTGCAGCCGCAGCACCCGAGGATATTCCTCAACATATTGCAGATACGATGGCCGCAGGCGATGGATTATGTGATCCGCACGCGGTAGAGGCTATTGTAAGGCAAGGCTCTCAAAGTATTGATTATCTACTCACTCAAGGTGTGGCATTCGATCGAGATAAAGAAAATAAATTATCGTGCGGGATAGAAGCGGGTCATTCAAAAAGACGTATTTATCGTGTGGGTGATCAGACAGGTGCAGCTATTATTACGGCTTTACTTCAGCAATTACAGCAATGTCCCCAAGTCACTATTTTTGGGGATCACATAGCTATTAATTTAATCACACAGAAAATGGATGTGTCAGAGGTAGTCGGTGTTTATATACTTTCGGAACAGCAAGAGCTGATTCATACATTTTTAGCTAATCTTATTGTATTAGCGACAGGGGGTGCAGGCAAAGTGTATCGCTATACCTCTAATCCCAATGTTGCGACAGGTGATGGTGTAGCAATGGCCTATCGTGCGGGTGCGCGTGTTGTTGGCATGGAATTTTATCAATTTCATCCGACTTTATTTTATCATCCTCAACTGAATAATTTTCTGATTTCAGAAGCATTACGAGGGGAAGGCGCTTATTTACGTTCTCCTAAAACAGGCGAACGTTTCATGCGGCGTTACTCTCCAGAAGCGATGGAACTCGCCACTCGTGATGTGGTTGCGCGCGCTGTTTTTTCTGAAATTGAACAAGGGAATGATGATTTTGTTTATCTCGACATACGTCATTTAGATAAACATTTTTTAGAGCAGCGTTTTCCCATGATTTACCGTACTTTATTGGGCGTAGGGTTGGATTTAAGTCATGACATGATTCCTGTTGTACCAGCAGCGCATTATATGGGTGGAGGTGTATTAACAGATGTGAATGGTAAAACAGATTTAGCAAGATTACTCTGTATTGGGGAAGTTGCTTATACAGGATTACATGGCGCAAATCGTTTAGCCAGTAATTCATTGCTCGAAGGCACAGTGATGGGGCGTCATGCGGCGCGTTTAAGTTCAGATGATTTGCAGAGACCTTTGAGGCTGAATCATCCTATTCGTGATTGGGATTCGAGAAGTGTGGTAGATTTACGTCGAGCCAGTCAGCTCAATGTGCATTGGCGAGGGTTGCGTGGTGAAATGAGTTCGTATGCAGGTATTATTCGAACGGAAGCAGGGTTGCGTGACCAGTTGAAATTAGTGTTAGCGCGTCGAGATATGATAGAAGAATATTATTGGAAATATGCAATTACACGTGACTTGATTGAACTCAGAAATATTATTTTAGTGGCTGAATTGATAGTGTGCGCTGCCCTCAATCGCCGAGAGAGTCGAGGTGGTCATTATCGTGAAGATTTTACGGGGAAAATAAATCATGCCAATACAACTTAAACCGGATATGCAAGTGTATGGAGAGGGTTTTAATTTTCTTGCTTTATTTTTTGTTATGCAAGGCACTGAGAATTAATTTTCATGCGTTCCATGAAAGAAAAATGAATGGTGTTATGTTCAAAAGAGCTATTAGGAGCATTCTCATGATTGGCTAGGGCTATAGCTTGCGGCTTGCTACCAAAAAATGAGGCTCTGTTATTATAAAGGTGAGTACCTGTGATTGTCACTAATCCTCCCGCAATAGCCACAGGAGAAAACCACGTGACGCCAGCAGCTACGATGAACCAGCTTACCGCCCTCACCAGAGATAATCGTAGGGTTTCTTTTCTGTCTGCAATTACTGCAATCCAGTATGGGTTGTGTTCGGATATGCGACCGCAGTCTATGTCTTCTTTTATTATTTGAAGAGCCAAATATGCTCTTCTGGCATCCAGTAAGGCGATTATTCCCAAAAACAGACAACTCGTTGTTATATCAAAATCTGAACAATTTTTAGCAGCATAACTGGGAAGAAGTCTAATAAAGCTGACCGCTATCATTGAAATGCTTATACAAGCGTTCATGGCTACAGGTACTCGTTGTTTTTTTTCAGCGAATGTTAAAGCGTCTGCAACATATGAAATAGAAAGTTGAATGCAGACTGCTGGGATCAGATAGGGCAATACAATGAATGCAGTGCTTGTTGTTATAATCCCAGATGCGGTTAGAATGAAACCTGCTGTAAGAGCAGTTGCACCCACTGTACTTGTCACTTCAGCTAAAGCGTGTAAATTTTTATTCTGGCCTTTCCAAGTAATCATGCAATCCTCCAGTTTTCTAACTAGAATATAATAGCATACAAAAGAAAACGTTTATTTTTTGGTATAGGGCAGGATGGCCGTTTTCTTATTGACAAAACGGAATTTTTTTGTCATAAGAAAGAGGCTGAGAAACATAGGGTTTGTTAAATAAAAGATCAGAGGATAAAATGCAATGCCAGAACAAGTGAATAATAAAATAGAACCTTCTGAAAAAAAGGCGAGTTCTTTCATAAGAACAACCTCTTTAGGTTCATGTGCAGCTGTTGGTGGCTATGTTGGATTGCTTGGCGGTCCATTCGGAGTGATTATTGGTATAGGCATTGGCGGGATGATCGGAGCTGCTATTGGATTATCTATTATAGATAAAGAAAATAATGAGAAAGAAAACCTCCAAGATTCTAAACAGGCCGATCATGATGGATTATCGAATAGTCAACTGGAAGAAAAAGGAGAAGATGAAATGACAACTTACGTACAGGATAAAGAAACGCTTGAGGACTTTTACGATAGTGCGTATCAAGATAAGCTTGAAATGGAAAAATACAATTACAAGAAGCTGAACATCTTAAGTTAATGAACGGTAAGTTAAAAGCGGAGAAGAGAATATTAATCTCTGAAAGAGATGATTGGAAGAATAGATTTTAAATTATCTGAAAAAGAAGAAACTATTAAAGCAAATAAAAAAATTATGTTAGATCAGAATAATTATATTTTGTTTCTGCAAGCTCAGAATACAATACTACAGGAGCAAAATAATCTAATAAAGGAACAAAACGATTTACTAAAGGGACAAAATTCTGAAAGAGGCCATAGGCCATGAAGGTACTTATAAATTATATTATGTCCTATAATGATTATGGGACATAATTAATTAGTATTTTTTCATTTCTTTAATATAAGTCATAAATCAAAAATGTTTTCTAATTAATTAGCTAGTTGAATATTTATTGGCGGGGGCTGGAAGACCTGATTGAATTTAGCGATATTATTTTAATGGCTGCATTAATAGCGAACGCTACATTAAGTCATCGAGAGAGTCGCGGTGGTCATTATCGTGAAGATTTTACGGGGAAAATAAATCATGCCAATACAGCTTAAACCGGATATGCAAGTGTGCCAGGATGATTATCCACTCGATTGGTATACTCAAGAATTTTTGCCGTATGCAGAAGAATATCAAGCATTACCTGATCGCGATATAAGTACAACGCTTTTATGGATGCAGCCTTACATGGAAGCCGCTGCAAAACATTTTGGCGATTCTTTATTACTGCTCGCGCATTATTATATGGGCGGCGAAATTGTTAAAATGATTAAATATTTTGGCGGTACAGTGGCGGATTCTTATCAATTAGCATTGATGGCGGTTGAGCATCCTGAGAAAAAAATTATTGTAGAATCTGCAGTGCATTTTATGGCGGAATCCATTGCTATTCTCGCGCATGATGACCAGGAAGTTTATATTACAAATCCAAAATCGGGTTGCACCATGGAAATGTTAGCAAAGGATTTTATGGTGCAACCTGCATTTGATCAATTGAATGCGCGTTATGATGCGAATACTATTCTGCCTGTTTGTTATATGAATACATCAGGTCGTATTAAAGCAATGACAGGCGCTCAAGGTGGCGCGGTGTGTACCAGTTCGAATGTGAAAAAAATATTTGAATGGGCGCTAACGCAAAAATTGGCACAAAAAAAGAAAATTTTATTTATTCCAGATAGGCACATGGGTGAAAATGTAGCGGCGTGGGTGGGTATTTCACCCGAAAAAATAGCCTATTGGCCAGCAGGACAAGCCGCAGTCAATTTTAAACTAGCCGAACAAAAAGCCGAATTCATCAAACATTTTGATACAGCGCAATTAATTTTATTTGCCAGTGAATGCGGTGTACATAGTTACTATCAACCCGAAATGGTTTCTCATTGGCAACGATTAGGTTACCACGTGGTTGTGCATCCTGAATGCCGCAAAGAAGTTGTTTCTATCGCGAATGGTTACGGCTCAACGGCTTATTTGTGGGATATGGTTAGCAATGATCGCGCAGGGACAGGAAAATATGCTATCGGTACTGAAAATCACATGGTGAAAAATTTGAGAGAAACCTGCCAACAGAAAAATATTCAAGTGGTAAATCTCAGTGAAATAGAAAATATGAATTTCAAAAAACGGGGTTGCGGTTGCGCTACAATGTCACGCAATGATCCCCCGCATTTAGTCGCTGTATTAGATTTATTGCGACAGGGAAAAGTGCCTGATTTCAATAGAGTAAAACCAGGTGATGTTGTCAATGAATTCATGGGTTCACGAGAACGGCTTGATCCAGTAGGCCAACAATGGATTGTGACAAATGCTAAAAAAGCATTGGAGAAAATGATTAGTATTACCCGTGAGAATTTTTAATGCATAAAGAACCCTATTAAAATACACAAAATAGGTGTAATATTTAATAAAGTTGGAAACATAAAATGCCTGTGTGTGTTGAAATAACGAAAAATGCTAAAAAGAACGTGGAGAAATTGCCTTTGCATATCGTCCTAAAATTACAAGGCTGGGTAGATGCAGTAAAAAAAATAGGAGTGTATGAAGTCAGAAAAACACCAGGCTATCATGATGAACCATTGAAGGGAGGAAGGCAGGGCGAGCGATCTATACGGTTAAATAAAGGCTATCGGGCAATTTACGTAGAAGATAAAAGAAAGGATTTTCATTTAATATCCATTATTGAGGTAAATAAACATGAATATTGATGCTCTCTCGGCGCTTGAAAAAATATCAGGTAAAAAACTAACTCTTGGCAGTTTAATTTGGTCAATCCGAACATGCGAAGAAATTAATCAGGTGAATTTTGCAAGAAAACTAGGCGTTTCAACGCAGTATTTATGTGACCTGGAACATGACCGTAAAAGTGTAAGCCCTAAACAAGCTAAAAAATTCGCAAAAAAGTTAAAGTATCCAGAAAAGCAATTTATTACCTTGGCTTTACAAGATGCGCTTAATCGTGATGGAATACATATGGAAATTAATCTTAAGGTTGCGTAGTTATAGCTTCGCTATGTTGACTATCATTAGCTATAGGAGGCAAATAGTATGCTAATACACAACCCACTCCACCCAGGCGAAATTGTTAAAGATGCTTTAATTGACGGTGCGGGACTGAATGTAACAGAAGCGGCTGATAAATTAAAAATTTCACGAATTGCATTGTCTCGTTTATTGAATGGGCATGCGGGCATTAGTCCTGAAATGGCAGTGCGGCTCTCAAAATTACTGAATACCAGCATTGAGATGTGGATTAATTTGCAGGCTCAGTATGATACTTGGCAAGTAGGTTGTACTGCGCACAAAATTAAAATTAAACCATTAGGTAAAAAGGTATCATCCGCTTTTATGCGTAAAGCAGGTATACACCCTCATAATCATAAAGCAGCCTAACTTAAATATTAGAGTTCTTTCCAAACCCTATCTAATCTAGCAAAATACTCCCTAGAATTTAAGAGGGAGACATTAGACCCTGAGTGATCGTCAGAAAATAAAGTGATAACTGTTTGATATAATGAACATATATCACTCTTTGAGAAATAGCAGAGCCTGTCACCCCGCAAAAAACGCGCCACGTCTGTTAGAAGAATACAAAAGTGTCTTCGCGTTTTTGTGCGGGGTCTGGT
>JBEPVM010000043.1:0-15074 GCA_041690995.1 Gammaproteobacteria bacterium
GTATAAGCAGCATCTGTTAATGTTGCAAAGGCTCCCACAGCGACAGTCGCTAGAATGATCGCAGCGATAGCGCCGCCTGTCGTCAGAGACGCTATAGTTGTTGATATAGCAATCAGAGCCCACATCAATAGGCGACTTTGTTGTTCTGCTTTTTTCCACGGTCTCCAGGAGAGTAGGTTAGTAAAGCCTCCCAGAATGTTGCTGACTGTCGAAGCAATTGTCCATGCCATCCAAAGTGCAAAAAGCCCTTCAGTTACCGTACTCGGCCAGGGGGCAGGAAGAGGGCGGTTTTCTAAATATTTATCGACCAATCTAGGGTCAAAAACAATTAATCCTATACATAAATCGCGAATGTGTGCCTCTACCGATGATTCTTCTTCTGTCTGTTCTAGTTTTGGGAGTTGGTTAAGACGCGTTTTGATTTTTGTAGCAATTTCAGAAAGACTATTGCCATTATTGATATACTGAGTGACTAATGCTCGTGCGGAATCTAAATTTTCTTCAGAAGAGATTGACCCTTGGTAGTTTTCAAAAAACCGAGGGAATGCTTTTAATAATAGATCAGATTCTTCCTGATTATTTTCTGCCAAAGCATCTATTGCAATTTTTAACTCTACAAAAGTGAGTCCTTGTTGTCCTGCGCATTCTATTATCTGGCCTAGGCAAGTTCTTGGAACAGGCGCTTCCGGCACGTCAAGCAGTTCCCTGTTTTCAAGAACATTCGCCTGGCTCCACAAGCGTTTCCACCAATGCCGCGCGGATTGAATGACAGGTTGCGCTGCATTAGTGATAGCGTCTATAGCGTTTGCTGGTCTATCTTTCTTAGAAGTATTCACAGAAAGATGCTTCACTATCTCAGGATCTTTTAATATCAATCGAATGGCTGTGATACCTGCCTCTCTCGAAGCGTCAGCAGGACTATTTTTAATATCGTATCTGACAAGAGGGTAGAGTTTTTCTATAGTGTACGGATCGTCTGGTTGATGGTGATAAACACCCCGCTTTACTAAACGATGGCGATAACTTCTACCCATGATGAATTCATATCCTCGTTGATTGACTTTTGCGAGCAGATTTTTTTGTTGATAAAGCACTCCTCCTTCTTCGAGTTCTTGTAATAAATTCCATGCCATTTTTCTTTTAAGAGGCGTTTCAGGATTGCTTTGCAAGAACGCAATCGTTAATTTTATTGTCGCATTACAACAGGATAACAGTAGCCCTAATTCAGACTGACCTATTGCATCTCTACATGCATTCGCATCTTCCATGCCAGAACACAATGCGTTCACTCTTGCTTCAAAATGTAAAAAATTAAATGGATCACCTCCAAGAATTTTTTTACCTTCTTCCCAAGATTGAACTTGGTTAATCCAGGCGATTCTAACCCGTTTATCGAGATCTTTTATTTGATCATTCGACAGAGCAATAATATTCAGATTTTTTACGTATTTTTTTAATTCCTCATCAGTAAGATTAAAATACAATACTATTCCGTAAAGAACAGGTTGAGACTCGGGATTTTTTTGCAAAGTGTTTTCAAACTGTTCTTTCGTCCAGTGTTGAAATAATTCTCTTAATTCACTGTTATTATATTTTTTGGAATTAATTTGTTGCAGAATGGCAGCATATTTTTCTGGATGCTCGCTGTTTAACAACCAGATGAGAGTATTTGCGTTCTTCAATAATGCAAAAGCCATTGCGTCACGGTGTTCTTTTGATAATTCAGAGTTTTCAAAAATAGCATAGAGTTTAGAAAAGTCTGCTGCATTATCTGCGGCATACGTATTCACAAGATCATTCACAGCTTGACGATCTGGAGAGGGTATTTCTTTAAAATGGCGCTCTAATAAGTAGAGCGTAAAAAATGGTTTTGCTTTGGGATGGGGATTAATGTTAAGCAGGGTGCTTGCTGTTTTTAATCCTAAAATAGTAATCAAAGGTTTGATCATCTCTGGTATAGATTCTTCTAATTTTTCTTCTGGTGCTTTATCAAATAAAATATTTGTTATAGTTTGAACCATTTCAGTGAGCCTGGCTTTATTCACTGTAATAGTGTCAACAGTACCGTCTATTTGATAGGTGCTAACACGAAGGTCATCGGGCACTCGGTTGTTGAGGTCATGCTGATCGGCTTGAAGTTTTTTAGCTTTTTCAAGTTGATCAGTGATTTCTTTCAGGGTTTGAGAAAATAGAGGCAAATAGGCTGTTAATTGAAGTGGTTTACCGCTAGATATCAGTTCGGGGTAGGACGCGGTTGTTGCATTGTAAAGCGCGTTTGTAGCATCTTTCTGATAGGTGTCTAAGAGTGTCGTATTGATTGTTGTACGAGAGATTTTTCCTAGCTGACTGATGATAGCTATCGTTCTGACATAACCTTTTGGTGTGCCATATTTGTGGGTGAAGTGACATAACTCTTGAGTTGCCGTGCTTATTTTTTGTTGGAGTTGTGCATATTTTTCTGTTTCTGGGATATTGTCATTGCGTAGATATTTCTTCGCGCGGGTATAGATACTGAGAAGAGCGACTATTTTGCGCGCATCCGCTTCGTTAATTTCATCATCCAAAAGAGTGGGACGTTTTATTTTTTGTATTTCTAGGACTTTCGCGTTGTAGTCATTCGCTTTTTTGGGATGGATCGATTCAAAAAATGCTATATCTTCCTGGGCGCGAATGAAAAGGATTTTAAGCATTTCGGCCTTGGTGGGTTCTATGATTCTATATTGGTTATCCAGCCTAAGCGTAATATATCTTTCTGCTTCCTGTTGAATGGCCTCGATTTCTTGTTTTCTAGGGTTTTTTTCTCGGGTATTCATGTTGATCTCCTTGAGTTGATTTCTTCTATGGTTTCTTGGGTTATATAATTTAAGTTAAGAAAAAAATTAAAAAATGCTGTTGGCTCATCAGGTCGGAGACCTGAGAGCGCGGAGCGCATAGCCTTGGCTAAGACGCCGTTTTTTGGCATCGCAAGCCAAGGTAAGAAACACCCTATAACCAAGCGCTGAAAGCGCGAAAGTTGTCTTTCCGCCCTTACAGGGCTTGTATGAAATTTTTAATTTTACCCAGGGTTGCAGGCGCAAAAAACGCGCCTTTAACCCTGAGCTATGCGCTCCGCGCTCTCAGGTCTCCGACCTGATGAGCCAACAGCATTTTTTAATTTTTTTCTTTACTTAATGACAGTGGGGATAGAGAGAGGAGCTAAATAATAAAATAGCTTTATTGCTGATAGCATTGTATAAGGCTATTGCTTTTTGGTGTGTGGGATAGGGATGAAGGTGTAAGGAGCAATTGAAAATCTGATTTATCACTAGAAGAGAGTGAGTAATTTAAAGTGAATTAATCTGCTCGTCAATATTTTTTTATATTTTTGAGTTTGGCTTCTTTGACATGAGTTCTGATTTTGGTGAAGAGCCAGGTGCTGTATGTGTTCCTGTTCGTTTTTTCCCCATTTGGTTATATGGAGGTTGAGCAGGAACATGCTTGCTTGTGTCAAACTGTTGTTCTGGTTTTTTTTGATGTTGTGAGTCAAGTGGTATCTGCATTCCTATAGATGCAATTGATGATCTTCGGGATCTGGGAGCTTCAGAGGAGGCTGCTTTTTTAGCAGTAGATGATCTTCTTTGTAGCTCTGGATGTTCTTCTTCTTTCCCATCTAGTTCTACTATTGATGGCTGATTATCTTTTGGAGCCTGTAGTTCTCTTAATAGCGCTTTCTCGACTTGTTTATGTACTAGACGAGTTAACCATGCAGGTTTACACCAGTCATTACGAAAACCAAATAATAGTAGCGGTGAAAATATAATCGATAATATAGTTTTAGGGATATCGCCAATAGCGTTGACGATTTTTTCAGATGTTGTGCGGGCATTAAATTGGTATGCTTTTTGAATACCCAAAGCTAACTTTAGTACGTCTCGGTTAATAAGACGATCGTTTACGTCAATCGCAAAACTATTATCAGCAGCATGACCTAAGGTTTTAGCGAAATTAATTTTTATGTCTTCATTAGCGGGATCAAGTATCATGTTTTTGAAATTTTCAATATCCTGCTCTGATTGAATACTTCGCAAGAAGCCATTTATAAAATCATGATCAGCTGCTGATTCCGGAGTTGTATCGTAGCCAAAGAATTTTTTGGTTCCAGCCCATCTATTTGAGAAGAACCCGCCGGCTGTTGATAGACCAGCACGACCAATGACAGCCACTAAGCCTGCTGTGACCGAGCCTACTATGGCAAGAACCGCAAAGGCAGCTATGGCGCTGCCTAAGCCTAATCCGACAGCGACTGTTGTAGCACCCCCTGCAAGGATTTTTACAATATCTAATATCTTGCTGGTAGCCGATTGTTCTCCCCTGAGTATCCTAACTTGAACATTAAAAAACCCCCCGACTTTGCTTACAAAATACGCGGCAACCCCGACAATAAATCCAACCGTAGCCCCATAGAAAAAAGTCCTTAAATAAGTGACTACAAGCGATTCTCTGGGTTTCTTATCTTTATTCCGAGCGATGTAACCCGCGAATAGTTTAGGGTCTTGGAAACTAATCATTCCAAGGAATTCTCTTCTTTTTGTATTGACCTCTTTTTCGGCTTCAATATTTAAGCGACTTGTCAGTGCTTTGATAATGGGATCATTTTCATAAGTTTCTTCTGGAGTGTCCATGTCCTTAATGGGATTATTAATACGATATAATTGGTATAACTCAAAAAGCGCTTTTGTATCTTCAGGCTCAAATTTATTTGTGTGTTCAAGGAAAACAGGAAAGGCATTTAGTAAAGCATTGCTTGGAGCCTGTTCAGGGTTTCCTTCCTGCGATGCTTGGGATTGCTTGATAGCAGCGAGCAGTATATTGGCAGATACGCCTTGCTCCCCCGCTTTTTCCAGATAAATCACTAAGCAATTTTTATGCGGGGGTTTGTTGCTTTTTTTTGTAGCAATAAGATTGATAATGTCAGGGTAATTGGTTAAAACAAATTCACGTGCTTTACGTTCTGCGTATCGCGCGAATTTTTTAGGGTTTATTTCAAGGTCTCGCTCTACCAAGCGATTTTTTGTGAATGGATACGCGTCATCGTCACCTGCAAGGTAAAAATTTTCCTTGACTAATTGATGTCGCAAGTTAAATATCCATTTTGCTTGCCATTCGCTTTCAAGATCATGATGTAACTGTTTTTCAAGTGTTTCGCGTAAAAAGCCTGTATCCAGCGTTTCTAATAATTGCCGGCCAATCGCTTGCTTGTGATTTTTAATGATTAATTCTGTCACAGTATTAGGGTGTTTTTTGAAAGAAGCAATTAAACCATATTCAGAATCTTTAAGTTCCTCAACATCCGCTTCATTAAAATCGTGTACCAGGCTGTCAATCCGAGTACGAAGAATATTTTCGTTTTCCCCAAGTTTTTCCCAACTGTCTAAATGGTTTAAATAAGCTATTCTAACTCGTTTATCGAGAAGCTTTATTTCGTCATCTGCCAGAGCAATAATATCCAGCTCTTTGACATATTTTTTTAATTCTATATCGGGGAGCGCCTTGACTACTTCATCATTTAGCAACATGCCATAACGAATGAATAGATGAGAGGGATGAGGATGATTAATAGCTAATGCTTTTTCAAAATCCTCTTTTGTCCATGATACAAATAATGTCTTTACATCATATTCTTTAGGGTGCTTGATGAAATTGTTGTTAATAGTATCCAGAATTCTATTGTATTCATTGACATGATTCCCATTCAACAAGCAACGCATTATAGATATGTTTTTAATAAAAGCGGCTGTAAGGAATAGGGAAAATTCTTCTTTTTCAAGATGCTCCTGAGATCCCTTCTGTTCTGGAAAAATATTATCAATTTCAGCAAAAATAGCATAAAGGTCGTTGAAATCCTTTATATCTACTATAGGAGAACTTCCAACATAGATATTTATCAATTGTTTAATGAGTTTAAGATCAGGTTTTTGTGATGTTTCAATATGGTTCTTCAATAAAGAGAGAGAAGATGATTTTTTTATTTCAGGATTAGGATGATTTTCTAATAAATTGATAAAAAATCCCAATTCTGTAATATGAATGAGGCGTTTAATATTCTCCATGGAGTGATCTAGCAATAAAGAGTCTGTTAAATGTTGAATAAGATTATTGAGCTTATCGCTGTCTGGATCAGGTGCTCTAGCTTCTATTCTTCCTGCATGCATAACAGGTTGTGAAGGATTTTCCATAATTGTAATGAGCTTTTCCAAAGAATCTAATTTCTGTTCCACAGTTTGAGTGTCTATGACTGAATGGAGTATCTTTTCTGCAGCGTTCTCTTTTATAAGGTAACCCTTGAGCAGTATTTTATCTTGAGAACACATTCCACCTAGCAATAAGTTAATTTCTAAGGAGTTGACTCCTTCTTCTGAGCAGCGAGGGGCGAGTTTCTCGACAAGAGGGTAATAGCTATAGCCTATTTGTGGATGTGCAGCACGATAATGAATATTATATAACTGAGATATTTCAAGGAGTGCTGCTCTATCAGCCGCCTCAAATTTTGAAGTGTGTTCAAGAAAAGCAGGAAAATTTTCCAGTAGAGCGTTATAAGCACGTTTTTCATCCGTGTTGTCTTTAGCTTCCTGGAATTTTTTAATAGCATCTAGTAAGGTACGTGCAGAAACATCTGCTTGTCCTAATTCTTTTAAATAAGCTGCTAGATCTGTTTTCCCTATAACCAGAAATCCACGGCTACTCTGAAGTTCGTTGATGATTCTGGGATGGTTTAGAGGTTCAGCCCCATGCTTTTTCATGAGCGTCACTACCAATGCAGGATGTTTGTGAAAGACGGCGATTAAACCCATTGGAGAATCTTTGAGTTCCCTAACGTCTGCTTCATCAAAATCACTCGTTAATTCTTTGAGACGGGCTTGGACAATATCTTCGCTTTCTCCAAGTGATTTCCAGTCTTTTAAATTCCTTAAATAAGCTATTCTCTTTTCTTTATCTAATAATCGTATTTTTTCGGCAGGTAGATAAGAGATGTCAAGTTTTGTATAAGACTCATCAGTGAGATTAAAACGCAATAACATCCCATACAGAAGAGGTTGAGATTCAGGATTTTTTTGCAAGGCTTCTTCAAACTGTTCTTTCTTCCAGTGCTGAAATAATTCTCTTAATTCCTCATCATTATATTTTTTAGGATTAATTTGTTGTATGACTTTGGCATACTTTTCTTCCTGCTCGCCCTTCAATAACCAGTCAAGTGTGTTTGTACTTTTCAATAATGCAAAGGCCATCGCGTCACGGTGTTTTTCTGATAATTGTTTTTCAAAAATAGCATAGAGTTTAGAAAGATCTTCTGAATTATCGGCAGCATACGTATTCACAAGGCCATTCACAGTTGCACGATCAGGATTTTGTGTTTCTTGAAAATGGCGGTCTAATAAGTAGAGTGTAAAAAATAATTTTGCTTTTGGGTGAGGATCAGCATCAAGCAGACCGCTTGCTGCTTTTACCCCTAAAATAGCAATCAGAGGTTTGATAATGTTCTCTATAGATTCTTTTTCTGACATTTGATCAAATAAATTTTTTGTTATAGCTTGAACCATTTGAGTGAGTTTTACCTTATTTGCTTTAATGGTGTCAACGGTACGGTCTATTTTAAAGGTGCTAACATGATGTTTAGGGTCCCCTTTTCTATTCAAGCCATGTTGATGAGTTTTAAGGGCTTCAGTCTTTTCAAGTTGCTTCACCATTTCTATGAGGTTTTGAGCAAAGAGGGGTAAAGAGGTTATGAGTTCTTGTGTAGGAGCATCTTCACGCATGAGATCACCATACGATGCTTTTGTTATCTGAAAAAGTTTTTCGACAGCATCGTCTTGATAGGCGTCTAGTAATATTGAATTGATTCTTGGCTGAGGGGTTTTACCTAACTGATAGATGATAGCGATGATTTTAACATAACCTGCTGGGTTGTTATATTTGTCGGGAGGTTGACATAAATCATCGGTAGCTTTACTTATATTTTCTTGAAGTTTTGCATATTTTTCTTCTTGGCCATTGTCAGCACCGAGTAGATATTCATTTGCCGCCGTATAGATACTGAGAAGAGCAGCTATTTTGCGTGCATCGGGTGTATTGATCTCATTAAATATTAATCCTGGGATCTCAATTTTTTCTTGGATTATTGCTCCCATCTTTTCGTAGGGCAAGGCACCTTGAAATAGGTGTACGGCTTCAGTGAAATTATGATCCAGGTTGCCTACTCTTAACCTAATATATCTTTCTGCTTCAGCTTTAATTGCCTCTACTTCTTGTCTTCTGGCATTCATATTGATATCTCCTCTCAATTTTGCTGAGTTGTATAATTTGAGTATAGAGGGTAATACTATTTTTGCATGGAGGAGGACGAAATAGGTTTTTAAATAAAATAGTTTTATGTATTATAGGGTTACGTAGAGTTATTGCTTTTTTTACGTCTATCTTTATCAATATACTTGATTGTCACTCATTGTTTGTATATAACGCTAAGACTCATGCAAATCTTGCGAAAGTGGCGGAACTGGTAGACGCGCTGGATTTAGGTTCCAGTGGGGCAACCCGTGAGAGTTCGAGTCTCTCCTTTCGCACCATTTCTCACTCGTTTAAATAGAATTAAGGTATAATGACTGCCTAAAATGAGATATGGAAAATTAAGCATTTGTTTTTATTAGGAAATTTATTTTTATTGAGGGTTTTATGCAAGTATCTGTTGAAGCACCAAACAAGTTAGAAAGACGTGTGACCGTCACTGTTCCTGTCGCGACTTTAGAAGAAGTGTATGATAAACGTATTGTTCATTTAGCAAAAACAGTAAAAGCCAATGGGTATCGCCCAGGAAAAATTCCTCTCGATGTGATTAGAAAACGGTATAGTGACACTGCGCGTCAAGAAGCACTGAGTGAAGTGATACAAACGTCATTGTATGCTGCAATCCATCAAGAAAAGCTCAACCCTGCAGGTACGCCGATGGTCGAACCCCTGAATATCACGCCAGGGCAGCCCTTAGAGTTTATTGCCACGTTTGAAATCGTTCCTATCGTTGAATCGGTTGATTTTAAAGTAGACGCGCTTGAGAAAGAAAAATTGGTTATTGCGGAAACTGATATTGATGCTGCATTAAGTCGTTTACGTAAACAATTTGAAACGACAGATAAGATGACTGATGAAGAGTTTGTGAAAAAATTAGGAATCGAAAGCGGAAAATTGGAAGACTTAACCGCAGAGATCCGCAAAAACCTTGAACGTGAAGGGGAACGTATTGTCAAAGCCAAGCTAAAAAATCAATTATTTAATAAATTATCTGAGCAAAATACAATGGAAATTCCCAAGGGATTGATTGAACGCGAAGCAAAGCGTATCCATGATGAAGTCCATCCGCATCATGCAGGCCAAGATCATGGTCATTCCCCTGCGGAAATGGCAGTGTTTAACGAACCCGCTAAACGCAATGTGACATTAGGTTTATTGATTGGATATTTAATTAAGCAGCATCATATATTAGTCAATCCAGAGCGCGTGCAAGCACATTTGGCGCAGTTAGCGTCTATTTATCAAAATCCAGCAGAAGTCATTACGGCTTATGAGAAAGATAAACGTGCGATGGCAGAGATTGAGATGCAGGTGCTGGAAGAACAAGTTGTCGAAAAATTATTAGAAAATATTACGTTAACGGAAAAAATAGTCAATTATCATGAATTGACTACGCAGTAGTCTTAACTATTAACCCTCTCAAAAAGGAAAAAAATGATGAATATACCTATTGTTGTGGAGCAAACCGCAAGAGGGGAACGTGCGTTTGATATATTTTCAAGATTATTAAAAGATCGCGTTGTGTTTATTGTAGGACCTATTGATGATTATACGGCTAATCTTATAGTCGCACAGTTATTGTTTTTAGAATCTGAAAATCCAGATAAAGATATTTCAGTTTATATTAATTCGCCTGGCGGCGTTGTGACAGCAGGGTTGGCTATTTATGATACCATGCAATTTATCAAACCCGATGTGAGTACCATGTGTATGGGACAAGCCGCTAGTATGGGCGCATTTTTATTAGCAGGCGGTACAGCAGGTAAGCGGTTTTGTTTGCCCAATTCACGCGTGATGATTCATCAACCTTTGGGTGGTATGCAAGGTCAAGCCTCTGATATGGCGATTCATGCAGAAGAAACTCTTAAGATTCGCGCGCGATTGAACCAAATCCTAGCGAAGCACACTCAACAACCTGAAGCAACTATCGCAAAAGATACCGATAGAGATTATTTTATGAGTCCAGAAAGAGCACTGGAATACGGCGTGATTGATAAAATTCTTGAACATCGTAAAAATGAGAAAAAGAAAGAGTCTTGATTTATGAATAATAAGCTCCATATTAAATAAAAGAGGTGTTTGTCATGAGCATAACAGACGGGGATAAAAAAGCGTTCAGTTGTTCATTCTGCGGAAAAGGCCAACAGGATGTTAAAAAACTGATAGCAGGCCCGGGGGCTTATGTTTGTAATGAATGTATTATTTCATGTGCGAAGCTTCTTGAAAGTGAATCATTGAATGCAGAAGAAGGAAAACTATCTGCTGGCAGTAGCGCTCGCTCACTGGTTCCAACTGAAATCTGTAAACTTTTAGATGAATACGTGATAGGCCAGATGCAGGCAAAAAAAACCTTATCTGTCGCGGTTTATAATCACTATAAACGCCTGCGTTGCAGCTCAAAAGACGATGTTGAGCTTGCTAAGAGTAACATCTTGTTGATTGGCCCAACGGGTAGTGGCAAAACTTTACTTGCTGAGACATTGGCAAAATTGCTCGATGTTCCCTTTGCGATGGCTGATGCAACAACCTTGACAGAGGCAGGCTATGTCGGTGAAGACGTCGAAAATATTATTCACAAATTGTTACAAAAATGCGATTACAATGTTGCCAAGGCTCAAACAGGTATTATTTATATCGATGAAATTGATAAAATTACCCGTAAATCTGAAAATCCTTCTATTACGCGCGATGTGTCAGGCGAAGGCGTGCAGCAGGCGTTACTTAAATTGATTGAAGGAACAATAGCCTCTGTTCCACCCAAGGGTGGACGAAAAAACCCCAAAGAAGAATTTATTCAAGTGGATACTAAAAATATATTATTTATTTGTGGCGGAGCGTTTGCAGGTCTTGATAAAGTAATACGCGAACGTTCAGAAAAATCAAGTATCGGTTTTTCCGCAGAAATTTACAGTAAAACAGATTTGAGATCCATGGATCAGCTATTACGTGAAACAGAGCCTGCTGATTTGATTAAATATGGTTTGATTCCAGAATTAATTGGACGGTTACCAGTGGTTGCCATACTGGAAGAATTGGATGAAGAAGCATTAATACGTATTTTAACAGTTCCCAAAAATGCGATTGTTAAACAGTATCGTAAACTTTTCGAGATGGAGGGGGCTGTATTAGAATTTCATGAAGACGCGTTGAAAATGGTTGCTTTGCAGTGTCTCGAGAAAAAAACAGGTGCACGAGGGTTACGTTCTATTTTAGAAAAAATATTGCTTGAGACGATGTATACGCTTCCCTGTTTAACGAATGTCAGTAAAGTAATTGTTGATAAAGCAACGATCATGGGAGAAAAATCCCCTGTTATTTTATATGAAAGTGATGAGCACGCTTGCGCTGCTATGGCTGAATGATCTATAGGTAATTTTTTTAAGGAAATAATCATGGCCGTCAATGAAACAGACAAAACCATTTTAGGTGTTCCAGTTTTACCTTTGCGCGATGTCGTTGTTTACCCTTATATGGTGGTGCCTTTATTTGTAGGGCGGGAGCGATCCATTAAGGCGCTTGAAGTGGCGATGGCGGCAGATAAGCAGATTTTAGTGGCAACCCAAAAAAGTGCCGCAGATGATCAGCCAACAGAAGAAGGCATTTACAAAATAGGTATGCTCGCAACGGTATTGCAGTTATTAAAGCTACCCGATGGAACTGTTAAAGTACTCATTGAAGGTGTTAAACGAGCCAAGATTGTTCGCTTCATAGGTAAAGAAGTGTATTTTCTGGCAGATATTGAAGCGCTAGAAGATGTGAATACAAATGATACGCGCGAGATTGAAATCTTAATGCGTTCATTAAAATCACAATTTGATCAATACGTTAAATTAAACAGAAAAATTCCGCCTGAAGTATTAACCTCAGTGCTTTCGATAGAAGACGCTGCAAGACTTGCGGATACTATTGCTGCTCACCTTGCGTTAAAGCTCGATCAAAAACAAAAAATACTGGAGATCACCGATTTAGCTGAACGGCTGGAAAAATTAGTGGGTATGATGGAATCTGAAATTGATTTATTCCAAATTGAAAAAAAGATCCGTGGTCGTGTTAAACGCCAAATGGAAAAAACACAACGCGAATATTACCTTAACGAACAAATGAAAGCCATTCAAAAAGAGTTGGAAACCGATGGCACTCAAAATGAATTTACTGTGTTAGAAAAAAAGATCCAAGATGCAGGCATGAAAGAAGAAGCACGTGATAAAGCGATGGCAGAGTTACATAAATTAAAAATGATGCCGCCCATGTCAGCAGAAGCAACCGTATCACGAAATTATCTGGATTGGATATTGGCATTGCCATGGAAAGAGCATTCAAAATTGCGGGACAGCCTTTCAGAGGCAGAAGCTATTTTAGAAGCCGAGCATTATGGGCTTAAAGAAGTGAAAGAAAGAATTATTGAATATCTTGCCGTGCAAAAACGCGTGAAGAAATCAAAAGGCCCTATTTTATGTTTAGTAGGTCCGCCAGGCGTGGGAAAAACCTCTTTAGGTCAATCCATTGCGCATGCGACAGGACGTGAATTTATCCGTATGTCTTTAGGCGGAATACGGGATGAGGCAGAAATTCGCGGACATAGAAGAACGTATATTGGTGCTATGCCAGGTAAAATTCTGCAAAAAATTTCAAAAACAGACGTTTGTAATCCATTTTTCTTGCTAGATGAAATTGATAAGATGGCAACTGATTTTCGTGGCGATCCCGCATCAGCCTTATTAGAAGTATTAGACCCTGAACAAAATCATGCGTTCAATGATCATTATCTTGAGGTAGATTATGATCTTTCTGACGTGATGTTTGTAGCGACAGCCAATACGCTGGATATTCCACCCGCGCTTCGTGATCGTATGGAAATTATTCGTATTCCAGGTTATACCGAAGATGAAAAAGTGCATATTGTGCTTCGTCATTTGTTGCCTAAACAAATGATAGCGAATGGTTTGAAAGAATCAGAAATTGAAATGTCAGAAGAGGTGGTGCGTTATATCGTGCAGCACTATACGCGCGAAGCAGGCGTGCGTAATTTAGAAAGAGAAATATCTAAAATTTTCCGAAAAGTCGTGAAAGAAATTTTAATGGAACACAACCAAAAGAAAAAATCACAAAAAGTAGTGATGACAATAGCCAGCTTGGAAAATTATTTAGGCGTGCTACGTTATCGGTATGATATGGCAGAAGAAAAAGATCAAATAGGTCAAGTGAAAGGATTGGCATGGACAGAAGTAGGTGGGGAGTTACTCAACATTGAAGCCATGACAGTGCCTGGTAAAGGTAAAATAACAAATACAGGACAATTGGGTGAAGTCATGCAAGAGTCCATACAGGCAGCTTTGACTGTGGTGCGTTCACGAGCACCGTTACTCGGTATTCCTAAGAACTTTTTTGATAAACACGATATTCACGTGCATGTACCAGAAGGCGCGACCCCTAAAGATGGGCCTAGCGCGGGCGTTGGAATGTGTACAGCGCTTGTTTCTGTTCTCACGCATATTCCTGTACGCGCGGACTATGCTATGACAGGCGAGATCACTTTGCGTGGTGAAGTTTTACCTGTGGGCGGTCTTAAAGAAAAATTATTAGCTGCGCATCGCGGTGGCATTAAAAGTGTTATTATACCTGGGGAAAATGTGAAAGATCTGAAAGAGATTCCAGATAATATTAAAAAAGATTTAGACATCAAGCCTGTACGTTGGATTGATGAAGTGTTATCGTACGCATTGAATGGTTATCCTGCACGGTTGCCAACAAAGGGTAAAAATAAACGTTTAAAAGCGGTTATGTTAACGAGTAATAAAAAAGTGCGTAAGGGTGAACGTATTAGAGCACATTAAAATTGCTTGACACGAGTTTCCTGCGTGGTATAAATCACGCTATTATTAATGATTGATAAACTTTTTAAAGAGTAGAAAACACTATGAATAGAACAGAACTTGTTGAGCTAATTGCAGAAAAAGCGGAAGTCACTAAAGTAGCGGCAGAGCGTGCATTGGGTGCGCTGTTAGATGCTATCGCATCTTCTTTAAAAAAAGATGAACCTGTTGTTTTAGTTAATTTTGGCACATTTGTTGTCAGGCAAACAGCAGCACGTAAAGGACGCAATCCTCAAACGGGTGAAGAGATTAGAATCAATGCGGCTAAGCGAGTAGGGTTTAAAGCGGGCAAGGCATTGAAAGAAGCTGTTAAAGATCAGAAAGATAAAAAAAGTTAAAAATATTATAGAAATGTATTAAACGCACAAGCTTTGCTTGTGCGTAGCATATATTAAAAGTAATATGCTTTTTACTTTGCGCGATGGGGTGTTCTTAGAGGGGAGAATCGTGATTCTCCCCTCTAAGTGCAAGCACAAGCTTTGCTTGTGCGTAGCATATATTAAAGAGCGGGTGCTTAGCTCAGCTGGGAGAGCATCGCCCTTACAAGGCGAGGGTCGGGGGTTCGAACCCCTCAGCACCCACCATACATAAGTTTGGAGTGGTAGTTCAGTTGGTTAGAATACCGGCCTGTCACGCCGGGGGTCGCGGGTTCGAGTCCCGTCCACTCCGCCATATTATGAGTTTTTTGGTCCGCTATTTTAAAATGACGGATTTTTTGAGAACTTTCATTTAACTGTGTCATTCCCGCGAAGGCGGGAACCTATTCTGACGTGTCACTAAACTTGCCTTGGTAATGGAAATTTATTAAGGCCAGCTTAGCGACAGGGCAAAATGGGTTCCCGCCTTCGCGGGAATGACACAGTTAAATGAACATTCTCAATT